>NZ_JAEQCX010000082.1:0-54613 GCF_020738035.1 Microcoleus sp. PH2017_28_MFU_U_A | reverse complement strand
ATTCTAATAATAATTTTTTGTACGGCACTATACTTGATTTACTTTTTTATACATCATACTTAGTGTACCACTTGTTCGACCTTAAGTAAACCGTATTGCTTTATAAATCCCAAGGAAGGTACTCGGAAGCGGAATCGCTGTATTTTGATGCAGCGGAAATTATTCGCACCAAATTGCCAGAAAATCATCCTAAAGTTCTCATGTGTTGGAAAAATTATGTTGGATTGTGTCGGGAAGGCATCAGCAAAGGAGATTTGACATATGAGAAATTGCAAGAACATCCTTTCGGGGAACAGTTATTAGCAGAACTTCAGGAATAACAGAAAATTGTATCACTTCCGGTAGTATCGGAATGATATCATAGCGATTGCGATTGCTTCGCTAAGAGCTCGCAATGACATACTTATGTATTTTCCCACTCATCTACTTACGGACTGTAACGAAGTATTCTGATGAAAATCTGCTTTCTGGACTCTTGCGTAAGTGCAGGTTAAGATGGTGGAGATATCAGTAGGAATTAATGCCAAATTGCTATGTTAGTCAAGTCGCTGTCAATTAAACCCCTCTCCAGATTATTAATGGTTTGTGTTTTTGCGATCGCCCTTCTCCTCCTGGGCCCCCATCCAGCCAAAGCCGAATCGCGAGAACAAGCCGTCGATCGATTGACAGACTTCCTATTCTACAGGGTAAATCCTCAACTAAACAATCGCAAACTCCAAACGGACGATCGCGAATATAGCAATCAATGGCGGAGATTGCGCGAGGCGATCGATCCGCGAGTCAAATCCGTCCAAGAAGTCTGCTTTAGGCCCGCCCCAGAAGAGACAGGATGGGAATTCACCACAATTAACGGCGAAACTTACGAGCAGACATACGATCGCCTCGCAGATACAATTTTTTACAGCCGCCATCCTCAACGGACTGGACAGCCAATTCCTACAAACGATAAAATTGGCATCAGCGAATGGTCAGCAATTCGACGCGAGATGTTTCTTTCTAATTGTGGACTATAAGACTGGAGCGCATCACTATGCTAATTAAATCGCGATCGATCGAGTCAATCTCGAAGTTTTCCGCAGTGTGTATGTTAACTTTTGCCATGTTTCTCGGCCCAAATCTAGACTGTGCTACAGCGCGGGATTTAGAATCACGAACTCAAGCCGTGGATAATCTTACGGATTGGTTTTTCTACAAGGTTAATCCTCAATTAGGCGATCGCAAATTGCGATCGGACGATTCTCCTATCTACATCCGCGAATGGAATGCGATTCGCCGTACAGTCGATCGCGAAATGATTGCTACACCAGGAGATTGCGCCGGTGATGCTTTCTGGGACTTCGACTATCGTTCTCACGGGCGATCGCTTGTTAGCGGAGCCCTCGAAGAGGATCGCATTGCAGATACAATTTGGACTATCCGCGATCCATCGGGTGACAAAACTCGCGCAGATGTTTCTAAACAACAATGGAAGAAGCTGAGACAATCAATATTTAGAGAGCATTTTTGCTATTAATGTGCAACATTTGTCAGCAGAAATTCAGCAAAAAATAAAAATATAGCTCTCAGTTACAAATATTGTTAAAATATAGAATATGCACCCTAGGTTGTATATTTTTCTATCAAAAGTCAACGAAAACAGGGGTGCATCTGGCGCAAGGAAGAGGGCGAAGCATGACCGCCTATAAGTTATTAGTTATAATCCCATATTGATTGCGGTCATGTTTCGCCCCTACGGATATATTCGCCTTGCGCCAGATGCACCCGAAAACAGAAAACATTCTATAGAAAAATAAAAAAATAAAAAAATGGGCAGAGTTACCGCAACAATAACCGTGACCAATCACATTGATGAAATCCTGGGAGAAAGAGGGTTCATCCCCCCAGAGCAAATACGCTCTATCACCATCGATAACGTCTTAGTCGATACAGGAGCAACTCGACTCTGTTTGCCAGCAGATATTATCAGTCAGTTAGGTTTAACCCTAGTTGGTGAAATCCAAGGAAATACAGCAATAGGAGCCAGACAATTTCGTCTGTTCAAAGATGTCAGTATTGCCGTGGCTGGCCGGGAAGGCAGATATGATTGTGTAGAAATTCCCGCAGGAGAAGAACCTTTACTAGGCTTAATTCCCCTCGAAGATTTGGGTTTAGAACCGGACTTGAGAAATCAGCGGTTGATTGTTTTGCCGGCAGAGGGAATGCAAAGCTATATTCGAGTGTAGCTTTCACAGGAATTATACCAATTTAAAACATCCTTGCTACAATAATTGATGTTGAGTTTGTTTTATAAAATATTGTCTATGGTGCGTCGCTCGATAGATTTTTTGCCTCTTTTTGGATACTATCGAGGACGACACACCCTACCAATATCGTTGGTGCGTCGCTCGATAGATTGTTCGCCGGTTTTTGGATACTATCGAGGAATCCACACCCTACCAATATCGTTGCATTGGGAGCATCTCATTTTTATAAAAAGCATTTTTTTCTTATAGTGCGAGCGTCCCCACTCGCGTATCGTATAATACGTGAGCGGGGACAGCACTATTAAATGCAAAACTGAGATGCACCCGTTGCATTGATTTCTCATTCTTGGTATTAGCTATGGATATCCGTACTGAAAAGCCAGAAGATTTAGCAACTGTTCGCAATGTCAATATTGTGGCATTCGGGCGAGAAAATGAGGCAAACTTAGTCGATCGCCTGCGGGGAATTGCATCTACATTTTCCTTGGTTGCGGTACAATCGGATCGAGTAGTCGGACACATTTTCTTCAGTCCGGTTGTCATCGCAGGAGAATGTTCTAGCACTTTGTCAATTCTGGGGTTGGCGCCAGTCGCAGTTTTACCAAACTATCAGCGGCAAGGTATCGGATCGCTGCTGATCCGCGAGGGTTTAAAACAGTGCGCCCGATCGCACTTTCAGGCAGTGGTTGTGCTGGGATCTCCTGATTTCTATTCGCGTTTCGGGTTCGTTCCTGCTAGTAGCAAGATGTTGCGATGCGAATATGATGTACCTGATGAAGCTTTTATGGTGTTGGAGTTAGAAAGAGGTGCTTTGCAGGATTGCAGCGGAACGGTGAAATATCGATCGGAGTTTAGTCTGTGCGAGTAGCCAATAATACCACTTGCCTAGGTCTTAAAATTTATTTAAACGCTGCCTTTTCCCCTCTCCACCTTTGAACCGTGCAGCACAAAAGCCGGAGTCAGAGCAGATTTGCCCTTCAAAGAAACAGCTCCCAAAGCCTCGCAATCGAAGTTTAGCCCGATCGACTCAAACACCCTTTCGCCAATCAAAATTTCATTTTCCCCCGCCTTGCTCATCAGCCTAGCAGCCGTATTCACCGTATCGCCGAGGATATTAAACTCCCTGCGCCCTCGCGGTTCCCCAACCTCAGCAGCAAACACAGGGCCCCGAGACAGCCCAATTTGACAGCTTACTTTCACATTTTCACCGCCGATAACGATCGGAGGTAAACTGGCAATTAGATCCCGAATTGCGATCGCCGCACTCGCCGCGCGACGTGGATCGTCGGTATGAACGTCCGGTACACCAAAATAAATCAATATATCCGAACCGTCTAAATGCGCCGTTACTTTTTGCAAGACGCCCCCTTTCGCGGACACCACAGCATCAATTAGCGCAAACACCCGAGAACAGCCCAATACCAAATTAGCTTCCTCCGCTGGCGTTGCTTTGTCCACCAACTCCGGTAAACCGATCAAGTTGACAAACATCACCGTCGGTTCGGGAAAATCCGGCGGGATTTTCCGCCTGTCGGCATTTTCAACCAGCAGTCTCAAGATGGTTTTGGGAATATAACTAGCAAGGGGTTCAACCCGTTTCACGGCTTCCTCGATTTCGCTCACCAAACCCGATACCGTGCGATCGAGCAATATCGAACTTGGCATCCGCCGCCCAGTCAAAGTAATATCGTACTCTCCGAGTAGATCGTCCGTGAAATCATCTGCCACTAACAAATAACCCGGTTTCCACGATTCAAAACGAAATTGCTCCCCCAAAGACGAACTAGCAGTTTCAGTCAAACACACCCGCCCCACAGTCCCAGAACCCTCAGCCTGCTTGGCTTGCTGGACTGAATGCCCCAGCAGTACGTGAGCCATCCGCAGCGGTGTACCGATATCAGCACTAATATAGCGACCGCAATGGATACCCACCCGCATCCTCAAAGACAAAACACCCCGTGCCGTTTCGATATTGGCAAATTTAGCCATCGCCCGCTGCATCCGCAAACCCGCCCGCACCGCCCTAGCTGTATCCTCCTCTTGGTCAATCCCTCCCAGAAACTGCACCAGCAGCGCATCTCCTGTAAACTCCAGCAAATCCCCCCCCGACTTGCTGACGATTTCAATCATTGAGGCAAAATAGTCGTTAATCACCCCCAACAGCGTTTCAGCGCCCTTGCGCCCCTGGGCTGTGTTTGCTTCCAACAGCGACGTAAACCCAGCTAAATCTGTGAATAGCAAAGTGCCTGTTTGCCATTGGTAGCGAACCTCCCCAGGGTTGGCCGGAGATTCGGACACGGGCCTGGGCACGTAGTCGTGGAGGATGTAGCGGAGACTCCGCAGGTGCTCGAACACCCCTATTAACGTCGTGGGGGACGGATCTACCCACGCACCAGCGTATAGTTCAGCCGAAAGCAGCTCGCGGAGTCGCAGTTCGATCGCAGCCAAGGGAGGATTGTAAGTTAATGTATTAATTTCCACCTAGTCTATTCTTAAAAAATAAGGTAAGTTCGATCGATCTCAAGCCAAAACCAATAGCTAGACCTATACCATTATCATAAGTTTCCCGTGACCCGATACCAGCCCAACTCAGAACACCGGATAGAAATTTCCCAAAGTCACAGCTTGATCGCTCCCGATTTGATCCGAGTTGCTCGATCGGCCTATGGTATGTATTTGAAAGTGCATTCCGAGCAGATGCAGCGTCCGGCGGGTGTAGTTGTCAGTCAAGGAAGCGATCGAGGTCAGCTAATTTTTGCTTCGCATCCCGTTTTGTTGCCCGGTGAACGTTTTGTTACTTTTGACGAAATTGAATCTCAAATGTATTAGGCAGTTGACAGTTGACAGTTGACAGTTGACAGTTGACAGTTGATAGTTGACAGTTGATAGTTGGCAGTTGGCAGTTGGCAGTTGACAGTTGACAGTTGGTAATTGGTGATTAGTAATTGTAATTAGTAACAGATTCAAATTAAAACACATCGCACAATTGGAAAAAACGGTTCGTAGTGAGGACTTTAGTCCGCATCAAAATCAGAGAATTTGGATTAGTTACTACAAAGATGATTAGTAATTTACAGGACACAATCTAACAAATAACAACTAATAAATCCCGACATTCAACAGTCAACAGACAACTTAATGGAAATAATCTTTAATACCCTTGTCACCGCGATCGTCTTTGTCATCGGCTCAGCGATCGGCAGCTTTCTAAATGTGGTAATCTATCGGTTGCCTGCGGGTTTGTCGGTGATACATCCTCCTTCTCGCTGTCCCAAATGTTTAAATCAACTCAGAACTTACGAAAATATACCCGTATTCGGTTGGCTGTGGCTGCGGGGACGCTGCAATCACTGTCACAGCCCGATTTCTGCCCGCTATCCCCTGGTGGAAGCAGCTATGGGTTTGCTGTTTTTGCTGATCTATTGGCGGTTTGGAGTGAGCGTGCAAACTTTGGGGTTGTGGACTTTGTTTAGCTGGCTGTTGGCTTTGTCTTTGATTGACTGCGATACAATGACTTTGCCTAATTCTTTGACTCGATCGGGTTTGATACTCGGATTGGTTTTCCAAATCGCCAAGGGTTGGTGGCCGACATTTAGCCCGATCGACTCCGTACACTATCTGGTACTAGACGGAATTTTGGGAGCAGTTGTCGGATTGTGGCTGTTTGACGCGATCGGACTTGCAGGATCGATCGGCTTCGGGCAGACTGCTATGGGTGGCGGCGATACCAAATTAGCAGCCTTGATGGGAGCTTGGCTGGGCTGGAAACTCTTGCTGCTAGCGACATTTATCGCTTGTTTAGCCGGGGCTTTGGTTGGTGGTGGGGCGATCGCGATCGGATTGCTCGATCGTCGTCAACCCATGCCCTTCGGCCCGTTTCTGGCTCTCGGTGCAGCCATTACAGCTCTCTGGGGCGAACCGATCTTATCTATTTACTTGCAGTTCTTTTTCCCGAATTAGGGTTTGCGATCTACGGTTAGGGAGCGCGATCGAACATAATATCAGTTCAACTAAATCAGCAGGAGTCCCGCGCTCTACTTCCAGGTGAGCGTCGGGAGGAATGCGCGTGAGTGAAGAGATCCGCCCCAAACCAAATCGGTAGCTTTAGAAATCGGAGGGTTCGGGGCGGTCGACTCGCTGTACAAATTATTTCTGCCACACCACTTGCTTTTGCCGTATTCACGAGATACAATATTTTCAGAGTTAGTGAAAGTAATGCCTCAAATAATCACCGCCAAGTTAAAACTCAACCTGAATGCCGAGCAAAAAGCTTTGGTGTCTCAGATTGCTTTAGCCTACCGAGATGCTTTGAACTATACTTCACAAGTCGCTTTTGATACGGGTAAAACCAGTAACGGTCTGAAGTTGCAAAAAGCCGTCTACAACGAGTTGCGAGTTCGTTTTGGACTCGGTGCTCAGATGGCTTGCAACGTACCCAGACAAGTGTCTGGAACCTACAAAACTCTTTGGACTAAGGTAAAACAATCTAACGATGCTATTGCCAAAGGTTATACCAAGAGACGGTACAAAGGGTTGGACAAACCCCCTAAATACATTTCTCGAACCTGTACCTTAAATTATCAGCGGGACTACTCTTTTAAAGCCGAACAGCAAGTGAGTATTATCACGCTGCAAGGTAGAATAGTAGTCCCGTATGATGGCTACAACAAGCATCTAGATTTGATTGCCAATGGTGCCAAGATTGGGGCAGCCAAAATCGTCTATCAGCGTTCTTCTAAGACTTACTACTTAATGGTAAGTATTGAAGTAGAAGTACCTGAAATTAACCCACTAAAAATAACCAGAGTTTCTGGTATTGATGTGGGTATGCGCTACTTAGCAGTAGAAACAGACTTACAAAACAAGTCGAAATTCTACTCAGGAAAAGACCCGAGACACAAAGCCAACCGTTATCACAAAGCCAGACCAACTCTTCAGCGTAAAGGCACTCGTTCGGCCAAGCGCAGACTAATCGCTTTGTCAGGAAGAGAAAGACGGTTTATCGCTGACGTGAACCACCAAATTAGCAAGGAAATTGCCAAGCCTAACAGCCTGATTGGACTAGAAAACTTGACCGGAATTAGGGATAGAACTAAGTCTAAATCCGGGAAAAAGACTAGCAAGAAGCAGCGTAGAGCTAATAGAAATAAGGCGAAATGGTCCTTTGCCGAATTGCACGGCTATATTGACTACAAAGCCCATCTAAATGGTTCGTTAGCAACTAAAGTTCCGGCAAATTATACATCGAAGAGTTGTCCTAAATGTGGACATACTTCGGATGCTAATAGACCTAACAAAGGGCTATTGTTTCGCTGTGAATGCTGTGGTCACGAGTTACACGCTGATTTGGTTGGTGCACGAAACATTGCAATGAGAGCGTTGCTTGTCCGGCAAGACTGGATGAGTACGGGGAGCTTGTCAGCATCCCCTAATGTATCGGGCAGTGAAACTAAAGCTGAGATTCTATCTAGGTTTTCGGAATTGCGGTGGAGTTCAGATACAAGCCCACATCATAGCGGTACCCCGCTTGATGATGGGTAGTTGACAAATTGGTAAAATTATCCCGTGTCTTGGATTACACTCAAAACCACTAGCTTTCGTTGGGAAGCCGAATTAATGCAGCAGCTCCTGGCGGCTCATCAAATCCCGGCTCGAATTGTAGACTTGGGTATAGCATCTTATTTTGGGGCTGGAAGTGCTACAGCTTTGCAAGTTCTTCCCCAACACCAGCGCACTGCGTCGCTGCTCATCAGTCCTGTTGAAGATGAGCCAGAATAAGAGTGATTAGTTATTAGTCATTAGTCATTAGTCATTAGTCAATAGTCAATAGTAGATAATTGATATCTTTGAGACGAGCATCGGAATAATAACCTTCAGAGTACAGCGCGAGCGTCCAGCAGGGGGAACGCGAGACATTCGTAGTTCAGCGCGATCGGGCAGTCTATAGTATAATTCCTCTGTAGTGCGGACTTGATATTATGACAAATGGCAATTCCCAATTACCAATTACCAATTCCCAATTCCCAATTACCAATTCCCAATTACCAACTACCAATTACCAATTCCTAAGTTTTAATGTCTCTATTTGATTGGTTTGCAAATCGACGAAAATCAGTACCGAATTCCCAAGAACGGCCGGAACGAGAAATTGCGGACGGACTTTGGAATAAATGCACAGCTTGCGATGCCCTGAGTTATACCAAAGACCTGCGAGCAAATCAAATGGTTTGCTTGGAATGCGGGCATCATATCAGAGTTTATAGTGACGATCGCATCGAGCAGTTGATCGACCCCAATACCTGGATGCCCATTAACGGAGGTCTCCACGCCACCGATCCGCTGAAATTTCGCGATCGCAAAAAGTATAGCGATCGACTGCGAGAATTTCAAGAAAAAACAGGCCACCTAGACGCAGTAGAAACAGGCATCGGCAAAATCGAAAATTTGCCCGTTGCCCTCGGAGTCATGGAATTTCAGTTCATCGGCGGCAGCATGGGCTCAGTTGTCGGAGAAAAACTGACTCGCCTCATCGAACACGCCACGCGGGAACGCTTACCCGTACTCATTGTCTGCGCTTCCGGCGGTGCGAGAATGCAGGAAGGAATGCTCAGCCTGATGCAAATGGCTAAAATTTCCGGGGCTCTAGAGCGCCACCGGGAAGCGAGACTGCTTTACATCCCAATTTTGACCCACCCGACCACCGGCGGCGTCACCGCTAGTTTTGCCATGTTAGGAGACATTATAATTGCAGAGCCAAAAGCTACTGTAGCCTTTACGGGCGGCCGGGTAATCGAGCAAACTCTGCGCGAAAAGCTGCCGGAAAATTATCAAACTTCCGAATACTCTTTCGCCCACGGTTTTGTAGACTTGATCGTACCCCGAACTCAATTAAAGAAAACTCTGGCTGGACTCATCAGCCTCCACCAGCCCCAGCCTTTCTTGGCAGACTCGGAATTCCCCGCCCACGATGCTACCGAAAGCCACCACGCTGTGGCGACACCGACTCACGCTTTCAAGCTTTCTCCCTAAGCTGCTGCGCCGGATGACTCCTGTGGCGAACCGATCAAAATTTTCGACCAAAGTTCAAGCCCCATAAGACACCTGTGGAGTAAATCTCAAATCGAAAAATGGAAAATCGCCCCGTCTGTTGGTGAGTCCGCCAAAGACGAAAATGTCAGAGGAATTCCCCAAAAACCGTGGTTTCTACGAAAAACATGAAGTTTGGTAGCGAGAAATGCACGCAGATACGGGGTTTTTAGTCCTGCGCGCCCAAGTCCTATTGATAATAAAGACGCGGCAATGGGATGATATTGGTTGGAAGTTGATGGAGTGGGAAGTTTGGATGAGCAAAAATGCTTAGTGTTAGTTAGTGGTTAGTTAGCTGGCGATCGCACAAAATCTCAGAACAAACTAACAGATGACAGCTAACAGCGCTTTGTTAAATTGTCCAGCTTTCATTCAATAGCCGTCAACTCAATTCTGACCCGTCAGCGACCTGAAAATTATGGGTTTTGCAGACCTGTCCATCGCAGAAATAGCAGAAGACTTCAACGTCCCTGTTGAAGACGTGCTCCGCTTGTGTGATGAGCTGGAAATTGCCTACAAACACCCTCAAACCCGTTTGGCTTTGGAAGATGTTAAGGCAATTATGTCCGCTCTCGAAAAAAGGCGCGACTCAAAACGAATTGCAGATTAGATCGATCGCAAAATTCCTCTACCTTTAAAGGTATGGCTGCACAAACTTTCGCCAGTTGTCAGCAAAGAAAGGAATTTTGAACAGAAATCTGTTTGCCAGCTATACTCTCTTAGCCTTCAATAATTTGCCGGATTTTTTTAAGGAGAACCATGCTTAAAAGATATTTCATTGCTCTGACCGCTGTATTCTTGACATTTCAGTTATTTGTCAGCAGCGCGATGGCTGTCGAACTGAGTGCTGAGCTTCGCACTGTAACTTTAAATGACAAGGGCACTCCAGTAGTGCTGAGCCTCAAACAAGTCCAGCAAGGCAAACGCCAGTTCCAAAATACTTGCGCTCAATGTCACGCTTCCGGCATGACAAAAACTGACCCGAACCTCAATTTGAGTCCGGAAACTCTGGCTTTGGCCAACCCACCCCGCAATAATATTGAGTCGCTCGTGGACTATATGAAAAACCCCACGACTTATGACGGGTTTCAAGAAATTTCGGAACTGCATCCGAGCATGAAGAGTGCCGATATTTTCGCTGAGATGAGAAATCTCTCCGATGAAGATTTGTACGCGATTGCCGGTCACATTCTGTTGCAGCCGAAAATTATCTCCCGCCAGTGGGCTGGTGGCAAAGGCGCTCGTTAATTAGTTTGAAATTTGAGATTTTGGATTTTGGATTGAGAGGGGCTGGGATTTGGCAAGGATTGCTGGCTCGCCGTTTTTCTATCGAAAATCTGAAATCTCAAATTTACTTCTAGTTGATTGATTCTCCCCAGTCGAACTCGCTGACTTGAGCTAGCGGACTGGTTGATACTGACGAAAGTCAGAGCGCAACAAAAAAAATTCGATTGTGCGAGCAAATCTTAGTGAACTATTGACTTTTCTACGCCCTTATGCTCCATCGTAGTGTTTTTCTCTGCTTTCTGTTGGGGATGTTAATTATTTTGCCGCTCCTGCTGCTGGCTCCTCAACCTGTTTTGGCTGCTGGCGATTCTTATGTAACTCGCTATTTGAAAGTTAGCGAACCTGTGGCACTGGAATTGGACACGGAGGGACACACTCGGTTGTTTTCAGCTCAGGATTTGTCTGTCGGCAAGGTTTTGTTCGAGCAAAATTGCATGAATTGCCACGTCGGAGGAGCAACTTTGCCCGATCCGATGATCTCTCTGTCTTTGGCAGATCTCCAGGGGGCAACGCCTCCTCGCAGCAACATCAATGGTTTGGTGTCATATCTGAGAGAGCCGATGACTTATGACGGCAGTGAGGAAACTTTTTGGTGCCGCCAAGTACCCGAAAGCTGGATGCCACAGACTGAGGTTGAAAATTTGGCTGCTTTTGTGATCCGGGCGGCTCAGAAAGCTCCAGGCTGGGGCGTGGATAATTTTGAGAGTTGAACTGCCACTGCCAAAAAGTGGTAAATTACTCGGGAGAAAGCAATCGTGCGTGTAGTCGCGATCGCGCCTGTTAAAACAGGTAAAATAACTAAAGAATCACCCTTTGTCTGTCCATTAGAGGAGAACTGCGTTGAAAAGACTCTTATCGATCGCCTTGTTAGCGTTCACAATTTTCACTTTCGGCTTCGGCAGCCCTGCTCTGGCTGGAGATGCTGTTAAAGGATCTAAAATCTTCAGCAACAACTGTTCTGCTTGTCACATCGGTGGCGGGAACGTCGTTATGGCAATGAAAACCTTGAAAAAAGGCGCTCTTGAGAAGTATGGCATGAATTCTATCGAAGCTATTACGACTCAGGTAACTAAGGGCAAAAATGCTATGCCTGCTTTTGGTGGCCGCTTGAAGCCAGACCAAATCGAGGATGTAGCAACCTACGTGCTCGAACAATCTGAGAAAGACTGGAAAGGCTAAACTGCCTCTTTGAAGTCGGACAACCTGGGCGGACTTGATTTAATTTAAAACTTGTCTTCCCGATCGCACCCTCTCTCTCCCTTTGGTAAATAAATCTCGGTTTGCAGCGATCTTAACCTATTTGGGAAAGCCCGCCACAAATCAGATTTTTATTAGCCCAAGGGCGGGGGAGGGAATTTTATTTTAGATTTTAAATTTTAGATTTTAGATTGAAGATTTTTTAGATTTTAGATTGAAGATTTTATATAGCTGATTTTGTATAAATTGTCAAGCACATGACATTAATATTTCTTACGAATGGGGACAAGAAACCCCCTTTACGATCTCAGAGACGTAGGGTGCGTCGCTACGAAGAATTCTCGCCCTCCACCGGGCTGCCAGTCAACGACGCACCCTACAATTTATAACGGGGATGAATAACCCGGATTTGGTATTACTAAATGCTGACTTTGGATAAATTGTCAAGCACTTTACATTAAGATTTATTATTGCTGTGGTTCATCAATGAAAAGTGTGTGCTAGGATTTAAAACCTTATTAGAAAAGCCTTGAAATCAAAATTAAAGTCGATCGCGAAAGTGGACTCTACATCAACCATGAACGTAAAAACATCAGCAAAAGTCAAAACTCTCGGAGACGCAGCCTCTAGTGCGATCGAGAAATATTTCCGCAAAGCAGTAGCGCACGAGGCTGAAGTTCTCAAAGACAAAGATGCAGAAGAACTTCATCAAATGCGAGTCGGAATGCGGCGTTTGCGATCGGCTGTAACGGGTTTTGCTCCGGTTTTAGACTTGCCAAAAGCAGCTTCTGAACGCAAAATTGGTAAGGTGGGGCGGATTCTGGGAACGCTCAGAGATTTGGATGTGATGCTCGAAAGTCTCCAAAACCGCTATTACCCGAATTTGCCGACTGACGAACAGGAAGTTTTGGATGAGGCTTTGTTGAGTTTGCTCAAACAGCGCCGTCGGGCTTTGAAACGGGTGAGGGCTGTTTTGGAACACAAAAGTTACCAGTCGCTGAAAGAGTCGATCGAGAATTGGGTAGAAAAACCGCAGTTTCGGGCGATCGAACATTTGCCAATTGCTGAGGTTTTGCCGGATTTGCTGTTACCTCAAGTCAGCGAATTTTTCCTGCATCCGGCTTGGCTGCTGGGCACCGAATATCAGGATGGCAAAGTTAAAGTTGCTGATGATTTGACTGCTGAGGCTGTGGAAGAAAAGCTAGCAGCGGAGGGAACAATTCTGCACGATTTGCGGAAGCAAGCTAAGCGGGTTCGCTATTTGATGAATCTGTTTGGCGATTTTTACGGCCCGACTTATGAAGCTTATGTCGAAGATGTAAAAGCTGTTCAGGAATGTTTGGGCGATATTCAAGACTGTGAAGTTTTAGGGGAGTTTCTGACAGATTTTGTCGATCGCGATTTGCAAAAAGAGTTGCCGAAACTGGCTGGTTTGTTCGCAGAAAAACGCTACGGGGCTTGGCAAAAATGGCAGGTTTTGCAGCGCAAGTATTTGAAATCGGAAATTAGGCAAGATTTGCGATCGACCTTAATTCATCCTGTGGTTGATGATGCTGCTAAGGTGCATTCGCCACACCCAAATTAGGTTTTTTGCTTGCAGACAGCGGGGATTAGAAGCCGGACACGGCATTACCGTGTCCCTACAAATATGACCTAAAATAACAGATATTCGTAGGGAAACGGCACTGCCGTGTCCTTCATCGTGTAACTCAAGAAAGGGCGATCGCTCTTGCGGATGAAGTTAAAGAAAGGGCGATCGAACTTGAATGCTAACTCAGTTAAGAGGAGATATCTGTGAGGAAGCACTGTTAAGGATTACCTCAGCAATGTCTTGACGTGTAGCACCAAAGGTGAGCAAAGTGCGAACAAGAAGATCGAGGGAAGCGGAAGGATCGCCAGATTCCATTTTAGCAACCCTTGACTGGCTAGACTTAATTCTTTGGGCAAGCTCGTGCTGCGTCATCTGTTGGCTAATCCGGTTTTGCTTGATGGCTTTACTAAGTGCAAGTTTCATTTCGATGAATGCTGTTTCTTCTGGCGAAAGTCCGAGAAATTCCTCTACAGTGCCAATAGTCCATCCGGCTGCTTCTAAGCGTTGGCGTTTAGCTCGATCCATAAAAATACCTTCCCGATATCAATTCAAATTAGGTCGTATTGTTTCAGTCATATTGTTTCAATCGTTTTTTACATTTTTCTATTATAAATTTCGGTGTTTTATTTGTGGTTTTGTTAAATACATCTAAGAGAATAATAGCATCTACATCAATTCGATAAATGATGCGCCAATCCTTGCTTGTCTCTGAATCGCTTATACGCAGCTCGTGACAACGCTCTCCGATGCTTGGCATAGGACGAGATAATGGCATGGATAGGTTTTCGCCATCCTGTAGCTTTCGGAGCAGAAATCCAGCTTGAATACGCGCATCAGTAGAAAAGGGGGGTGTTTTTACTTCACCACTAAGCCAGACAATGGGTTTACTTTCTGAATCTACTATCTATAGTTTAGGTTATTTTAGATTAAATGTCAAATCAGACATAGTGGCAATATACCCGATATCATCAAAGATTGTCAAAGCCGTAAAAATCGCCTATGGTGTTGGATCGACATAGTTAGGAATACTCAAAAAAAGAGCGATCGCACTTTGGGAAGGAAAAGGGCGATCGCCCGATTTGCCAAAATAATGATTAGAGTGAAAACTAAGTAAGCATCGTAAAAAATATGCCTCGTATCTTTACAACAATGTATCTTTACAACAATCGTTTATTGGGGAAAAGATATTTATGTGGCAGAATGCCCTGAAGTGGGAACAGCTAGCCCGGGTGAAACTATTGAAGAAGCGATCGCCAATCTGAAAGAAGCAACAGAACTCTATTTAGACGAATTCTCTTCATGTCAGATTTGTTATTTCCTACCTTCCTAGCATACCTGGGATTGTATTGCTTTGCAAGCTCTTAAATCAAATTTTTCCAGTTTCCAAGGGTATTTTTTTCGGACAAATATCATCATCGTACCAACCAGTCAAAGCCACCGCCAAAGCATCTGCCGCATCATCAGGTTTCGGAATATAACCCAACTCCAACTCCCGCGCCACGGCCTCTTGCACTTCCGATTTATCAGCATTGCCGCGGCCAGTCAAAGCTTGCTTAATTTGAGCAGGCGTAAACTCAAACAGCGGCACTCCGCACTGAGCCAATACTAGCGTCAAAACGCCCCGTGCTTGGGCTACAAGTATGGTATTTCCCATTTTGTAAAAAAACAGTTTTTCGGCAATTGCTAAATCTGGTTTTACCTCATCAATTACCGTGTGCAAATCTTCATAAATTGTTTTTAGGCGCTGTCCCATTTCCTGCTTAGGCGTTGTTTTAATCACGCCACAATCAATCAGGGAAACGCTATTTTCGTCTTGTTTACCGGGGATAATATGACAACTAATCGCGCCGTAACCGAGATTTGCCAAGCCGGGGTCTAATCCTAAAATTCTTGTCTTCATTCACAATTATTTATTTTTTGTCTCGTGTTAAACCCGATTAATTACACCCGAAAACCTTGCGTAAAGATTCTCGGTTTCAATTATTATATCCTTCAATATAAAGTCCGGCAATCTGTTTAAATTATACAACAAAATTCTTGATTGCGACGATAGTTTTATGCTTTTATTGGACAATATATTGGATTAATATAATACGATCAATGATAGTATTCACAATTTTACTTCTTTATTTAAATACTACAAAGCAAAAATAAGCGTCGATTCATAGGAGACTTTATGGCATTATACTTACATTGTAATGCCAGAATGCAGCCAACTGCAATCTTAATCTGTAATGCTAATATATCGAGGCTGATTCTTGATTCGCTCTATCCAAGTTTGAATTGCCGGAAACCCCGTCAAATCAAATCCGCCTTCGGCAGCAACGTGAGTGTAAGCAAATAAACCGATATCAGCAATAGAATAGCGATCGCCCACAAAAAACTCATTTTTTTCTAAATGCTGTTCCATCACCCCCAAAGCAGCATAACCCGGTGCTTGTTTCTGTTGCAGTGCTGCTTGATATTCCTCAGCTTTCCCTGTCAAATACCAAAAACGAGAAGTTGCAATAAAAGGTTCGTGACTGTACTGTTCAAAAAACAACCACTGCATGACTTGAGCGCGTTCAAATTTATCGCTGGGGAAAAACTCAGTTTCTTCGCTCAAGTAAAACATAATTGCATTCGATTCAAAGAGAAATTTACCCGGTACAATCTCTAAAACCGGAATGCGGCCATTGGGATTTTTGACCAAAAATTCGGGTGTGCGACTTTCTTTTTGGAGAATATTAATTTCTGTGCGATCGAAGGGAATATTGAGCTGAGTTAAGAGCAAGCGAACTTTATAGCAATTGCCTGAGGGCGAATATTCGTAGAGTTTGAACATAAGTATTCTTGTTTTGAACTAACCGCAGATTAGACAGACGAAGAGAAGCATAAAAAAGAAAGAGAGAGAGATTAATATATCCGACAAGGATTGCGATATATAGCCTTTCTCAGAAAGATGAGGTATGATTATAAATGGAGTTTTTGATGCGACCTCGCTTACTATATAATAAATATAAGAGGGCTGAAGCCCAACAACGTACCTTACTTTTTTGAGAACCGCTATATCATTCATACTGCTTTCAAGCTTGATATCATATGTCGCTGGAGTAACTTACCAACAATAGCGATACCCCGTTCAATTTCTTCAGGCAAAAGAGAGAAATTCAATCGCATTGCTGGATAGCCTTTGCGATCGGGAAAAAATGCTGTACCGCAAGCAATCAAAATACCCTGAGATAAAGCCTCTTGACAAATTTTTTGCACTGACAGGCAATTCGGTAAATGCACCCATAAAAACAATCCACCTTCAGGGACTGTCCAACTGGCTTCCTGGGGAAAGTAACGCTCCAAAGCTTGCAGCATGGCATTTCGACTCTGCAAGTTTTGCATCCGAATCTGATTCAAATGTCGGCGGTAATGACCGGAAGCCAGATATTCACTAACTATAGCCTGAGAAATAGTTGATACGTGAAAATCGTGCAATAATTTTTGTCTCATAATCGCCTGATAGTTGACATCTGGAACGATAATCCAACCAACTCGCAGACCTGGGATTAGAGTTTTCGAGAAAGTCCCAATATATGTTACCAGGTTTTGCTGGTCAAAGGCTTTGATAGGCGCAGGAACAGGCTGAAAATTTAGTCCTTCGTAAGCGTTATCTTCTAAAATGGCACATTCATATTGACTGGCTAATGCTAATAACTGCTGGCGATGAGTTTGAGAAGTTGTCAGCCCAGTAGGATTGTGCAGCGTGCTGATCGTGTAAATTAATTTAGGGCGGTGAGTCTGGAGACAAGATTCTAGGATAGCTAAATTCATCCCTTCTCCAGTCATGGGAATGCCGACAATTTTAGCTCCTATATCTTCTAAAATAGCAAGTGCTCCGTGATAAGTTGGTGCTTCTACAATTACCCGATCGCCAGCTTGGACATAGTGACGCATCGCTAAAGACAATCCCTGCTGAGATCCGTTAGTCAGAATCAATTGTTCTGGAGCAATATCGAGTCCTTGTTGCACCAACATTTGAGCAATTTGTTGCTGCAAAATCGGCTGTCCCCCAGGAAAACCGTATCTGAAGAGTGTATCTCCGGCTTCGGTGACGGCTCGTCTGGCGATTTTTTGCAAGTCTTGCAATCCCCAAGGACGGGGAAAACCCGAGCTAAAGTCAGTAATTCCTGTTTGCGATTGTACCTGAATTGAAGCCAAGAAGCGATCGCAAAAACCGCCTCCATCTTTGTCTGGGACGATCGCATCTTGAAGCGACGGAAAAGCCGTTCCCAGTCTCGGCGTGGGCACTGTTTGATGGCTGACAAAGTATCCTGAGCCTTGGCGAGCATAAATCAAGCTATCTGCTTCTAAAACGCTGTAAGCTTCAATGACTGTCAATCGGGCCACTTGCAAGGTGTTAGCTAGCGATCGAATTGAAGGCAAGCGTTGTCCAGGTGGTAATGTCCCAGACTGGATCAGTCGTCTGAGGCGATCGCGAATCTGCAAGTAAATCGGTTTGGGAGATTGTCTGTCTAGGGGTATTTTCACAGCACATATTCGCTCGTGACACTACAGGGCGATCGCAATTTTCAATTCAATGAAATACAAGACACCGCTCTGCCGTGTCCTAACCGAAAACCGCTATAGCCACACTATAAGCGATTACTCTGTCCAATGGCCCAGTACAGTTTTCAGATATTTTACCAAAACAGTTGGTGGATTGAGCAACTGTACCGATCAAAGTTTCCCAAACCGTATCTTCACAGATTCCAGTTTTTTGATTAAAGTGAATTAATACTTCTATTTGAGAGCAAAATGCTTTTGTAAAAATCGTTTTTTAGGAGTGCGAGTTTAAGAGTTCGCTTGCTCATCTAGCAAGTTGGTTGTGGGAACACAACCTTAGGGATAATTTGCAGTTTTCAAGGAACTTATAGCCCTTCTCAGATAGGTGAGGTATGTTGTTGGGCTTCAGCCCTCTTTGTCTAAGCGGTTATATAAGCTGTCAGTCATACTTCATCTTTTTGAGAAAGGCTATATTTAACCCGTTCCTAGGATATTGAGGGAAAATTTGTGACTTTTTGATTGTTAATTATCAAGGAGATGCTATGCTTCAAAGATATTCCGAATGTGCAGCGCCAGATCGCATAATCCTCATGAAAAACGAGGTGTACAGGTTGCCTCAAAATCATCAAGAAATTCAAGTCTTGTCAGGAATTGCTTGGATCACACTTGACAAACAGGACATCATCTTGCACAGTCCAGAAAAATCATCGCTTCCACCGAGCAAAAACTTTGCTGTCATCTCCGCTCTCAACAATATGCCGCTGATTCTGGCAGTCTGGTAAGACAGTTGACAGTTGACAGTTGACAGTTGACAGTTGACAGTTTGAGAGCGACATCTACCCTTAAGTCCGAGTATTGGAGTAATGAATAGTCTGATTTTAAGGGAGCATCCCAATTTGGTAAAAAGCGTTTTTTACACAGTGCGAGCGTCTCGCTCGTGGCAGGGTTCGCGAGCGAGACGCTCGCACTGCTGCGATCCAAATATACTATTCTGATGCAACTGTCCGCCATCTGAAAGCAAAAATGGGATGCTCCCGATTTTAATTTCTTCTTACGCCTCTGCACTTTGTTAAAAAAACAAGTCTACTTCACAGGTAAAAAATGAAACTACACTGGAAACATCTTCAATTCGATCGAGAAACAATCGGGCTAATTTACGGTTTCCTAGGCGTAGTTGGATTCAGCTTAACACTTCCAGCAACCAGAGCCGCAGTGCAGGATTTAGACCCTATTTTTGTAGGCTTAGGACGCGGATTAGTAGCAGCTATACTAGCAGCAGTTACTTTAAAAATAACACATCAGGCTATTCCCTCTAAACGGCAATTGTGGAGTTTATTAGTTGTCGGATTGGGAGTGGTTGTCGGATTTCCGCTATTATCAGCCTGGGCAATGCAGCGAGTACCTGCCGCCCACGGTGCTGTAGTATTGGGAATCTTGCCATTGACAACAGCAATAGGGGGAGTTTTGCGATCGGGCGATCGGCCATCTTCTCGGTTTTGGGTTGCTAGTATCGCCGGAAGTTTAACCGTTGTTTGTTTTGGAATTATTAGTGGTGCAGGGCAACTCCAAACCGCAGATTTAGCTTTATTTGCATCAGTCATTGCTGCTGCTTTTGGTTATGCCGAAGGTGGGCGATTAGCGAAAACTTTAGGTGGGTGGCAAGTTATCTGTTGGGCATTGATAGTTATCGCTCCCTTCGAGGTTTTGCCTACAATATTTGTGGTTTTAAAACAAGGATTAATAGCTGCACCGACGGCGTGGTTGGGTTTTGCCTATGTGAGTTTTGTCAGTCAATTTGTAGCATTTTTTGCCTGGTATGAGGGGATGGCCATTGGCGGAGTTGCCAGGGTAGGGCAAATTCAGCTATTGCAACCATTTTTGACTATTCTGGCATCCGCTATTTTGCTTGGTGAAACTGTTAAGCCGATCGCCCTAGGCAGCGCTTGTTTAGTGGTAGCCTGCGTCGCAGCGGGTAAAAAAGCATCAATTAAGCAGGCAGCAAATTTGTGATGTGCAGGAAATTTGCGTGGGGCGCGATCGTTTAACTCATAACACAAATTAGACGATTTAGGCAAGATTCGTCAACTGTTGTTTGCTAAGATGATTTTTGTTTGTTTTGGCGATCGGCAAAACCAGCAACTTCAGCCAGCGTATAAAGTGGCCTGCCCTTCACCTCCTCATAAATCCGCCCAATATACTGGCCCAAAATCCCAATACTGACCAACTGCACCGCACCCAAAAAGAAAACCGCCATAATTATAATTGTCAAACCACTTAATGCCGCACCCGGAGAGAAAAGACGCCAGTACAAAACCAGAAAAGCCATTAAAACAGACACCAAAGCCGAAAATAAACCCAAATAAATCGACAGTTGCAAAGGAACCTTTGAAAAAGAGACTAAACCGTTCATCGCCAAAGCAAAAGATTTGCTGAAGGTATACTTAACATCGCCAGCAAAACGCGGATCTCGTTCAAACTTAACCGCAGTTTGTTTGAAACCAATCCAAGCCCGCAGTCCCCGAATGTAGCGATTGCGTTCTGGCATAGCATTGAGCACATCCACTACACACCGATCCATCAAACAAAAATCCCCCGTATCTATGGGAATATCAACATCAGCAAGATTCCGCAAAATGCGATAATACATATAAGCAGGCAACCGCTTAAACCAACCTTCTTGACGGCGTTGAGTGCGCTGAGCGTAAACAACTTGATACCCGAGACGCCACTGTTCTACCATATCTAGAATTAGCTCTGGCGGGTCTTGCAAATCGCCGTCCATGATGACTACAACTTGACCGCTAGAAAAATTTAATCCAGCAGTTACAGCTATTTGGTGACCGAAATTGCGCGCCAAACTGAGGTAACAAATTCGCGAGTCTTGTTCGTGCAATTCTCGCAAAATTTCCAGAGAGCGATCGCGGCTGCCATCATTGATTAAAATTAATTCTACAGCGCCGTCCATTCGATCCATCACAGCACTAATTCGTCGGTACAATTCTGGGAGATTTTCTTCTTCATTATAGATGGGAATTATCAAGGAATACTTAGGTATATTGTTCATCTCAGTTTGTGTTGTAAAATCTGGTGTCAACGGTTAAATCAAATAAATCAAAACTTTATTTTTTCACAAACACGCTCAGCGGCTCCATCGACCATTTTTGTGCGTAAGTTTGATTTTTGAGGACTATCTCTTTTCCTTGTTTGCCGTCATTTTTTGTAGACTGGTAAATTATCGCACAAGGGATAAAACTTTTGTAAGGTTCGGAATTTAATTTTTGCTTGACAACAGGATCGATAGTAGAAATATGTTCAATGCGAGGTGCTGGTTTTCCCGGCTCTGGAAACATCACCCACAAGGGATATTCCCAGGCATTTTTAGCCCAAAAAGAAAGTCCTATATTCGTGCAGTTTTGAGCTTTAACAAAATCTACTGCTGTATTGTAAGCAACCTCGATATTCGGGCGGCTTGTAAAGTAAAGATCGTGTCTGCTGCTATTAAAAATGTTACCATCTCCCACGAGAGGTCTAAAGTTGTTGTGAAAAACCCACGGTAGCGACATTAAAATCAGAATTGCCACCAGATAATTTGCGTTTTTATGATTTGATAATTGCGATACTACCAATCCAAATATTGGCGAAAATAATACAAATATTGACAGGTGATGGCGGCTGTGCCAAGGTTGTAATTTCAGAAGGAAGCAGATAAGTAAAAATGTCATTATTACAGCAATCAAATAAGTTATCACTATTTTTGTTTTTTGCCAAATAGGATTTTTAAGTATAAGTGTAATGCTGGCAAATATCAGCCCAAAGTGAATGGGATTGGTAGCTGTATTTTCATTAAATGAGGGTGTGGCGATCGCAAATACTTGTCCGGGAGGCCAAGTGATGCGTGCGTCGTTTGTCGCTACGCCCAGTATTCTGTGCAGCACGTTAATCACTCCGACAATCGCACCGTTAATCCGGGAAATCCTCGTACCAGCTTGCATACCTAAATTTCTAATGACATTTGACAGGAAAGTTGGCAGAGTAATTGCTTCTATTTTATATTCTTTTGTAAAACTTTCTGGCGCTCCGATCGCATAACCGAACAAATCGTAATTTCGCCAAAAGTGACCGACATTCAATACAAAAGTCACACCGGCTATTATCAAAATAGGTTGCAGCATTTTCCCCCGAAAACCTTGAATTCCTCCTACAAAAAACCAAATAATAAAAGGCAAACAAAATATATAAGCTGTCGTTTTTGTCAAGAGAGCCAGACCCAAACTCGCACCGATTTTGAAAGTATTAATCCCTGTTATTCCTGCCGAGAGTCCAGCTAAACCGCAGGAAACAAAACACACTACCCAGAAACATACAGCATAATCGTTTTGAGTGCTAGAACCCTGAAGGATACCCATCGGCAAAGTCGCAGCAAAGACTGCTGCAAAAACTTGACCCCGCCCATTTGCCCCCAGTTGCTTAGCAATTAAAGAAACTGCGATCGCACTTCCCACCATACTCAACCACTGTACCAAATTAGCAAAGCGATCGCCCCCGGTTAAAATCTGAAAGTGCATAATCGCAAACTCAGCCCCAGGCGGGTGATACAACTGCGGCACGTAAGAAGTGGGATAATGCTCGACACTGCGGTTTTGCATCCAGTGAGCAACCCGACTCATGTGATAAGTCATAGAATCCCAATTGTTAGGCGGTGCAACTACAGCAACTAAACCAACCGCAGCAAAAATAAAAAATACACCGCCTAGCAACCCGACTAATACACTAGAAAATTTCTCCTCTTGACTTTTCTCAAAAATTGGCTTGACAGGTTTAAATTTTAGATAAACCATCAAGCCGAGAATATTTGCTACCAACCACAGCCCAAACACCCACTCAAAAGTCAGCAACCTAAATAAACTCAAAATTTCAGTAGATAAAGCAACTATAACTCCCCAAACAATTGCTGCGGACAAAATAGCACTGCGCCAACACTTATCTATTTTCTGAAATATAAGCCACAAAATGCCCAGAGTCACCAATGGAATCAAGCCAAATATATTTGTTATCATAGATTTTGAGGTGGACTCTAAGACAGGGTACTCAGGGCCCGGAGGCTAAAAACCTGGTTTGTGAGTAGATTCATCGTTGTCTTTCCCCAATATTTCTACGAGAAACCGAGTGATTTCTGTAAGTCATATAACAATTACCATCATAACCACCGATAAATTAAAAAATTCATGACAAGTTCTAACTATCTGTGGCAAGCAAATCAAGACTTAAGCGAAGCTTGTCTGCAACATCCCTTTCTCAGAGGCATTGCTGACGGCAGCCTCCCCCAAAATAGTTTTGCATATTATGTTGCACAAGACGCATTTTTTCTGAGAGCATTTGCTCGCGCTTACAGTATCGCTGCGGCAAAAGCACCCGACTGGGAGGGATTTGAAATCCTCCACAATCTCGGGAGTGGCGTTTTAGAAGAACTTCGCTTGCATCAAGGATATGCAGCGAAATGGGGTGTAAACTTGCAAGAGGCTAAACCGGGAATTGCTACCCGCCGCTACACGGATTTTTTATTAGCAACTGCCTGGGGAAGCGGTGTCGGTTTGACAGTAGCGGCGATGACTCCTTGCTTGCGGTTGTATGCTTTTTTGGGACAGCAGTTAGCCAAGCCTAATATACCAAAACACGCCTTGAGCGACTGGATTGTCACCTATAGCAGCCCTGAGTTTGAGATTTTAGCTTCACGGCTGGAAAGTTTGGTCGATCGCTATGCCGAATCTATACCGGAAGTAGAAGCAACCTATCGCTACGCTATGTTGTGCGATTGACAGTTGACAGTTGACAGTTGACAGTTTGAGAGCGACCTCTACCCTTAAGTCCGAGGATTGGAGTAATGAATAGTCTGATTTTCATTTCTCCCTCACTCGTGTTCCGGCTTTCAACCAATTATTTCTGGTA
Source organism: Microcoleus sp. PH2017_28_MFU_U_A (assembly GCF_020738035.1). Classification (NCBI taxonomy): domain Bacteria; kingdom Bacillati; phylum Cyanobacteriota; class Cyanophyceae; order Oscillatoriales; family Microcoleaceae; genus Microcoleus; species Microcoleus sp. PH2017_28_MFU_U_A. The sequence goes on along the minus strand of NZ_JAEQCX010000082.1, from coordinate 30,727 downwards.
AATTAAGTTTTTTCAAGAGATGCTCGCCAACTATCGCCCCTAAGCTACCCACAGCCAACCTGCAAATCTGACGGAAACGTACAGCAGAAATATACCAAACAATCCCATCAACCCGTAACCCCAACGAGGCTTAGCTGCTAGCAACAAGCCGAGAGCTATTGAAAGCGGCAGCATACCGTAAGCGTAGCGGTTTACCGATCGCAAAGCTCCGGAATTAAGCAGCAGTGCTAAAGAGCAAAAACCGTAAGTCAAAACAATAGTGGTAAGCCTTTTGTGCAAAAACCATAATAAATAGCCGCTGCCAAAAATCATCACAATTCTACTGATAGCAGATACCTTCAATTTGAGAGCTTGAATCAATACCTCGAACCAACTCGGCTGAACCCATCCCTTTTGAACATGAACAAATGCTAAAGCATCTCCAAATCTAATAGCACAATATATACTAAATGAAAATATCCCAAGAGCGCTAGCCAAACCTGCAAAATAAGCAAGTGGAGGTCTTTTTTCCCTCCAAGCTGTCAGCAAAAAAGCAGGTATCAGTGCTACTCCCGGCCCCCTAGTAGCAGTTGTCAAAGCTCCCCAAACAGCAGCCCAAATATACTCGCCCCTCTCAAAAGATCGCAAAGCAGATGCTGTCAGAAACAGAAACAATCCTTCTGTATACATGACAGTGCAAAATAGCGAGAACGGACACCAAGCTAGCATAGCGGTTGTCCATTTGGCAACACCAGTATCGTATCGCTGTTCTACCCAAAAATAAATCAGCACTAATGCGCCCAAAAATGCAAAAGAGTTGATTAATACCCCTGCTGCGTCCGATCGCATTCCGAGGGTCATCAGCCCCCGAATTAGCAAGGGAAACAGCGGATAGAAGGCAACAGAATGTTGCTCTCCGTCATCGGCGTAGGAGTAGCCTAGGGTAGCGATTTTGGTGTACCATTCGCCGTCCCAATGGGAGAACAACTCCCAGCCACTTTTGGGAATAAAGCCCGCCACAAAAGGCGTTGAGTCCTGAGACTGGTAGAGCAGCGAGTGATGGTACAGGAAGGGGGCAATTAGCTGCATCCCGATCGCAATTACCGATCGGCTCAGCAACCACATAGTAATTACAAAAATTAACCCATCTCTGCTTTTAGTGCCTGCTTGACGCGGACTTACTTCTAGCCCTAAATCAGTATTTGTCATCGCTAAAACAGCGCCAGACTGTTGATTTTAAATACAGTATAGTCGGCTGCCTATCGATCGCCAAATATATACGTAAGTACAGCGGTACTGCTAATTTTAGCGTCCCAGTTTATTGGGAATACCTTCGCAGCCGCCGGGAATAGTCTCTCGCGACTTCGAGCCGCACCAAGCGCAGCAGTAATAGCGCTGCTCGTCCGACAGCCGCTTGACAGCAGTGAAATCAGCACGTTCAACCACAGCGCCGGTATATTCACCCGTTTGATAGTTGGCAAATTCCGTGCGGCTGCGGGGAGATGCCATTTCTGCCGAGCCGTAGAATAATTTGGTGGCTCTCATGTCGGCGCGAACGAGATTGGCGTCGTACAGAATAGCGCGCGAGAGGTTTGCTTTCACTAAATCGCACTTGCTGAGATTGGCTCGGACAAGGTTGGCTTCGCTCAACTCAGTCCACCGTAAATCCGTGCCAGCGAGGTCAGCACCAGCTAACATGACGTTTAAATCGATGACGCGGAGGCCGTGATCTCTGTCTTCAGCGTAGCCACCATCGCCGTCAAGGATGGGGCGGCCTAAAAGCCGATCGCGCTTCAGAGGAGTAATCAGTCTCGACTGCGACAAAAACCGCAGAATTTTCGCTTTACCTTCAGCATCCACACTGCTCATAATTGCAGCGGTGCGGCCTTCGGCGATCGCCCTTTCCTGCGGCCAATCTTCCAAAAACCCTTGCTCGTCAAGGGCTAAGTCGGAAACCCCTTGAAAATAAGCATCAATCGTTTGCTGCTGGGTAATGCGATTTTGCTGAATCGTCAAATCCTTCGAGATCACGTACTGGCGCCAAGCCACGTAAACGCCCAAAATTGCGATCAAAATTTGACCCAAAGCACCAATTAACTCGCCGAGAGCTCCGATAGCATCCCAGTTGATTTGGATGTTGCGGCTTCCCGGTTCAGTATTAGTACCGCTGAGCATCAGCAAGCCCACAATCCCAGCTAACAGCCCGAAGCAAGAGATGATCAGCGTGCGCCAAGTCGGCGGAATTACCTGCACCCAAATTTTGCCCCAACTCGGCCACATCATCCGCAGCGATATGCCGATCGCACCGACGGCGCCTATTAAGCCGATCCAAATGCTATCGTTAGCCAGTCCTACAATCATCGCTGCGATCGCCGCCAGCGTCAGCACCGAACCAGTCATCTCAGCAGTCGTTTGTGCGGGCTGCTGCGGCAATAAAACCCTGCGAGTTGGAGGAGGCGGCGGTAGCGGTTTTTCCGGTTCAGCAGTAGCAACGATTGTCGCTGATTCTGGCGGCACAGTAGGGCTTGCACCGTTAGGGCTTTCTACAGTCACGTTCGACTTAGGAGGATTGGGTTGAGGAGAGTTGGGTTCTGGTGTCATGCGTTGAGGCAAATTCTAACTTGAACAGGTCACTAAAACGATTTTAACCAACTAAGCACGATTCTAGATAGCATTACAATAGAAATATCCAGTAATTACACTCAAAGAGGTAACATAATATGACCCTGGTACTCCCCAATCTTCAAGGCAAACAAATGGGTCAAGTAATCACTACAATCACCGTCACGAATCGTATCGATCTAGTTATGGCAGAACGGGGATTCATTTCTACCGAGGAAGTTCGTTGTGCGGTACTCGACAAAGTTGTTGTCGATACCGGAGCAACTCTACTTTCCTTGCCAGCTCCCATTATTAGCCAACTAGGTTTAAGACAAGTAGGAGAAAGAGATGTAGAAACATCGGCTGGCATCAAAAAAGGTCGAATTTTTGCAGGCGCTCAAATTATTGTAGAAGGGAGAGAAGGTAGATTTGATTGTTTAGAATTGCCCGAAGGCGTTGCTGCTGTTTTGCTGGGCGTGATTCCCATGGAAGAACTAGGGTTAGAACCAGATTTGAAAAATAGACGGTTGCGAGTATTGCCGATGAACAACCAGCAAACATATCTAATGGCTTAGTCAAAAGGTTTGTAGTCAGGACTTTAGTCCTTTCTTTAATGCGGACTAAAGTCCTCACTACAAACCTTTTTATGTGAAAGTTTGTAGTCAGGACTTTAGTCCTTTCTTTAATGCGGACTAAAGTCCTCACTACAAACCTTTTTATGTGAAAGTTTGTAGTCAGGATTTTAGTCCTTTCTTTAATGCGGACTAAAGTCCTCACTACAAACCTTTTTATGTGAAAGTTTTTGCCTACAGCTAGCGAGCTAAATAAGCCCTCCCCAAATAGACCCCAACCGTCGCAAATATCAAAAAAGTCATCCCGAAAACCAACTCTATACTAAACCTTTGAGCATTTCCCAAAGCCACAATAATTTGCTGCCGCACTATAAAAGCAAATAGCCAACAAATCTCCGCCTTCAGCCAAACCAAAAGGCCTCGCCCCAAGAGATATTGTCGGCGCGCATTTTCCTGAGTAATCCGTACCGGATAGTTAAAAGTATGCGGATAGCGCGATACCGCAGTTAAAACCACAAAAATAATAGCAGCCACTGCTGGCAGCATCCAAATCATCACCTTGTCGCCCAAAGCATCAGGCTGCCCCCCCAAGCCGAAGTGAATTGGAATACGATCGGGCAAAACCGCCCAAAACTGTACGATCGGCAAAATCGACACTAAAATCGCGATCGCCCCCGCAAGCTCTACCGCCAATAAAACAGGCGAAAGCCCCAGAGAAATCACCGGCCGTTGGTTTGGTGCATTTCCAGTCATAGCTACTTAAAATTAGATTAATATTGAAAATAATAGTATTGGTTCCCATGTAATCCCCCAACCGCTTTCGTTGGGGGTTTCCAAACATCTCGCGAGGTTTTATGACGGTTCAGGTTTTGGTTGAAAAGAAAAAGTTAGAAAAACCGCCCCTAACAATACACACTTTAGGCGATCGCGTCCTGCGGCAGCCAGCAAAGCGCGTCAGCAGCATCGATGCAGAAATTCGGCAGCTAGTCAGAGAAATGCTACAAACCATGTACAGTGCCGACGGCATCGGTTTGGCAGCCCCCCAAGTCGGAGTTAACAAACAAGTAATCGTACTCGACTGCGAACCCGACAATCCCGCCACACCCCCATTGGTTTTGATCAACCCCACCATCAAAAGTAGCAGCGGCGATATCTGCATCTTGCAAGAAGGGTGTTTGAGCATTCCGGGAGTCTATTTTGATGTCAAACGCCCAGAAGTCATTGAAGTGTCATATCGCGACGAATTTGGCCGCCCGCAAACCCTGAAAGCGACAGATTTATTGTCGAGGGCAATTCAGCACGAAATGGATCACCTCAACGGAGTGCTGTTTGTAGATAGAGTAGAAAACAAGCTCGCACTCAATGAAGAATTAGTCAAGAACAAATTTTCGCCAAAGGCAGTAAAATCAGTATGATGGCAGGAACTCCAAAAAGTGGTTTATTGTTAGCTCTTTCGTGCATCACTGCGATCGCCGCAGTCGGCTCAATCTTTGAGCTGTCTTCGGGAGAAGCTCAACTCGGCAACGTAGTTACCGGCATCATCCTCGCCCTCAGCATACCGCTCACAGGCATATTTTTCTATGCAGCCGTTCAGGATGCCAGAGCAAATTTATGATTAGTCATTAGTCAGCAGTCATTAGTCAGTAGTCAGTTGTTATTTGTTATTTGTTATTGGTGAGTTGTCCTATATTACTTGTTATTGATTCCTAGTTGTTAGGTGTTAGTGGTGAGTTATTGATTGTTACTAATAACTAATAACTGCTCCCCAACCATCAATCACAAATAACTAATAACAAATAACTAATAACTAATAACTGCCAACTGCCAACTGCCAACTGCCAACTGCCAACTGCCAACTGACTGATGACTAATGAAATCGGATTTCTGCGACAAGTGCCCGCCAAAGGCGCTGCGTCCGGGCTAGCGTCCAAGTACCAACTTTCTGAATATGGAGAAGTGGCGATCGGGCGCGATCGCAATTGTCAAATAGCTTTAGAGTCGATCGCCCACGGCATGGTTTCCCGCCGCCATGCCGCAGTCCGTCCCTTAACTCATGGTAATTGGACGAGATGGCAAATTTGCGACCTCAACAGCGCTAACGGAACTTATATCAACGGCCAAAAGCTCGAAGGCTGCCAAACTTTAGAAACAGGCGATCGCATCAGTCTCGGTATTGACGGCCCTGAATTCATATTTGAATCTCCCGCAACCCCAAACCAAACTAAACCCGCATACCCAGCCACAAAAACGGGCAATTTTCCAGTCAGTGAAAAAGACGCTCTCACTTTAACTCAATTATTCCCTGACGGTGTTACGCTGCACAACCCTGGACAAACAGGGCATACGCGATAGCAATACTCTCACTATTGATAGAGAGAGCTCTCGTAGCCGTCCCTCAAAGCTCGAATCATAATGTTTCGAGCGCCGCCCCAATCTCGGTCATGTTCGTGACCGCAGCTAGGGCATTTAAATGTTTTTGAACCACCAAGTTTTGAATGCTTGTGTCCGCACTTGGTGCAAGTTTTGCTAGTGTAGGATTCGTTAACGTCAATAACAACAACACCTCGTTTTTTAGCTGATTGCTTGAGGTGGCATTCAAAACGATAATGCCCCCAAGTGAGCATCTGTCTAGCAGTCTTGGTGCGTAACTTGCGCTTTGACTTAACAACCATTTGTGATGTTTCAAATGTAGGCAGCAAGATGACTTTGTATTGACTTGTCAGGTAATTAACCACCTGCTTGTGACACTCGTCAATCAAGTCGCGAATCCTGATTCTCAACTTGCTTGCAGCTTCTAGCATCCGGCGCTTCTGCTTTCTACCAGCTTTTGACGCACGTCCCATTAGTTTGTCAAGGTGAGAACACAATCTTTGAATGCGTCCAATGTCTGCCTTGCCAAATTCTTGAAATGAGTCACCGTCGTAGCCAGTTAAAAAGGTTCTAACGCCAGGGTCAAGTGCAATTACCTTGTCTAGTTCCTTTGTCCTCACCTCTTCTATCACGCTTGATACAAGCGAACCATCGCTTTTTGTCTCTAATAAGTTGGGTCGCAAACTCGGTCTTTTGAATTGGCTCTGTAGTTCTCAAGCTAAGTCCTTTGACTAGGGATGGAAACCAAGTCTCGCCGTTGAAGTTAACCCTGTGGAATTTGATTGATTGCGATGGTTGACGACAACTCCTAAAACTTGCTTCTCCTTTGACGGACTTGGCTTGTTTCCAGGCATCCCAAGCGTCAAAAATAGCATTTTCTTTTGGGTGGGACGGTGCAGACTTGACCCAATCAGGTAAGTCTAGTCCTAGCACGTAGTCCCTCAAAGAATAAGCACTGGTTATTTTTTCGCCTGCTTTCAAGGTTGCAATAGCCTTGTTGTAGCAGTAACGCGATGCTGATAGCCAAGACTTCCATTTTTGGTGCAGCGCTAACTCAGGATAAACTCGAATCTTAAGTGTTTTGTTGGGCGATCTCTTCTCCTTCTTGTGCCTTGGATTCGACTTGTAACTCCTGCTTGATTTGGTTTTCAAGCCTTCTAATGGAGTAAAGTCGGCTTGAAAAGCTGTGGAGGATTGCGACGATATCTTGAACGAGTTCGGCGTGTGGAGAGAGACTGATTTGGTTGAGAACCACGATTTTGCAGTCAAATTGCTCACAAAGCCATTCGATAATGTCAAATCCGAATCTTGCAAGTCGGTCTTTGTGGGCAACCACAATAATTGCGATATCACCTCGCAGAACTCGTCCCAAAAGGGTGATGAGTCCTTTCCGCCTAAGATTGAGTCCTCCTCCCACTTCCTTAACAATTTCAGCGCCTGGGTAGAGCGCTGATAATCGTTCAACTTGTCGATCGAGGTCTGCTTTTTGAGGTCGGGTAGAGACGCGAGCATAGATAACAGTGGCGCGTCCTCCCTCTGGTTCTGATTCTTTTTTGATGAACTTTTCGATGTCGTACCGTCTTTGACCTGACGGTGTTTTGATTGTGTTGATTTTACCTTCTGCTTCCCATCGTCTGAGGGTTCGGAGGCAAACTCCCAAAGTGTTAGCTGCTTCATTTGGTTTCACGTACTTTGCCATATTAGTATTATGGATCGCCATGTACGCATTGTCCAGTCTTGTCCAATAAATTAATGATTAGAGGCATACCGATCGCCTCCACAGGCAAACAATTAAGTCAAAAAGCCTATTTATATCCAGGTATTGCCACAGTTATCTTTGTCGTGTCGCTGTTTGTGGCCGTCGGAAATCCCCCAGCATTCAACTTTCTGCTGTCAGCCTACCTCGCCGGTGCAGCTTACTACTTTATCTATCAACTGTGCGGCAAACACAAGCCGTGGTGGGTATTGCTTGGTACCGCTTTAGCTACAGTTCTGATATTGCTCAGCCCCTTATTGATTGGATTTATCTTAGTATTTAGAGAAATTTTGCCCGGTCGCTTGCCAGCAGAAGGCGAAGAAATCAGTTTTTTGCCTTTTTTAATCAGAATGTTCTTCGGGGCGGGTCTGATGGAAGAATTGCTGAAAGCCTTGCCCGTTTTGGGAGCTTTGATTCTGGGCAATTTGCTAAAAAATCCGTGGCGCGATCGCATCGGCGTTTGGGAACCTTTAGACGGAATTTTATTAGGAAGTGCCTCAGCAGTCAGCTTTACACTACTAGAAACCCTGGGACAGTACGTCCCCCATATCATCCAAAATGTCACCCTGCAAGCAGGGCCCGAAGCCGGACAATTAGTAGGATTGCAATTGCTCATTCCCCGAATTTTGGGTTCCGCCGCCGGACACATGGCTTACAGCGGCTATTTGGGATATTTTATCGGTTTGAGCGCCCTCAAACCCACGAAGCGCTGGCAAATTTTAGGCGTAGGTTATTTCAGCGCTTCCGCACTTCACGCCTTGTGGAATGCGTCAGGTGCAGTCAGCGTACTTTTGCTAGCATTAGTCGGAGTTTTGTCCTATGCGTTTTTAGTAGCCGCAATTTTGAAAGCCCGGGCTTTGTCTCCCAATCGATCGCAAAATTTTGCAACTCGAATATTTTCCGAAAAATGATTGCTGAGAGCTTAATTGTTAACAGTCGCGCGCGTCAAGCTGCCATTTTTTTCTTGTGTTTCAACCAGCTTAAACCTGCCAGTGCTAAACCTGTCCCTGCAAATGTTATCGGTTCGGGAACTGGTTCGGCTGCGGTATCCACTAGGGAGTAAGAAACCCGCGCACTGCTGATAATTGTACGACCTCTGCCCAAATAACCCTGCCTGTTGCTAACTATTGTCTCACCATACCCCCAGAAATAAGATGCCCACGTACTGATCGCCTCCTCGGTACCCATATACCAGGTTGCCCTGCTCTCAAACTTGATGTAATCAGTCCCTCCTCGTGCCTCTTCTCTCGTCGCATACTCCACACCCGATGCTTGCAGTCCGCGAAAATTCCCTTGATTAAATAAAGCTATAGCCCCTGCTAAATCATAGTCATTTTTATAGACCCTGATAGGGGTGTTAAATCTTCCCTCACCCACTGCAATTTTTTCAGATCCTATTCCTGTCAGTGAGGAATCACTAAACTTAAAAAAACCACTACCTCCACCCTTTTCCACTTGAAAATTGTAGGTAAGGACGGCTGCTTGTGCTTTCTCAACTGCTGCCACTGACACCGCTGCAAAACCTAGAATTGTGCTGGCGATCGCACTTCCGAATCTCTGCCGTTGTTTCCGATTCATAATTTGCCTCTTCGCTACATTAAATTGGCGTGATTTTCTGTGATTGTTGGTCTGATTTTTCTTCTTAAAACCGCCCTTCACTGTTTGTTGTTAAGAGCGATCGCACCCATCATACCGCCCTTTTTTTCTGGGATTTAAACCAACTCAAACCAGCCAGTGCTAAAGCTGTACCCGCAAATGTTAAGGGTTCGGGAACCGGTTCGGCTGCCGTATCCACTAGGGTGTAAGACATAGGCACGTAGTTAAGCTGTTGACCCGCACCTCGGTCTATTATTTGTCTTAATTGACCGCCACTTAAGTATGTAATTAGGATACTACTGTATCCCCAAAACAAAGGTTTCCCATTGCCCATAGCAGGATACATACGCCAAACTGCCGAGCCCTCATATCTAGTATAAACAGGCCCTCCTTCTGCATCCGGAATGTTAGTTTCTGAAATCGAGTAGTCGCCACCGCTTGCTATCAGTCCCTGAAATTCCCCACCCTTGAACTCAGCTTTTGCCCCTGCTAAATCGTGGTATTTTTGAGGTGGCTTTTCTTCATATAGGCCCCTGCCAGAGGGAGCTGTAAAACCATTAAATTGTCCCTCAGAAACTGCTATTTGTTCAGTTTCTCCGCCTGTAAGCGAGGAGTTGCTCAATTTAAAAAAACCGCTCGATCCGGCCACTTGAAAATTGTAGGTGAGGACGGCTGCTTGTGCTTTGTCAACTCCTACCAATGAGACGGCTGCCAAACTTAAAATTGTGCTGGCGATCGCACTTCCTAATCTCTGCCTTTGTTTTTGATTCATAGTCGGCCTCATCAGATTTTACTTAAGTTTAGTTTGTTGCTGACAGCGATCGCCAGTAAGTATGCCCATTCTTAACATAAATTCTTTTCAATTCAAAGATTGCCCAATCTAAATATCGAATTACTACGGATGGCATTTTTCCGAAATTTGTATTATTTGTTACTTGTTGACTGGGAATTTTTTGCCCAAACAAGAGAAATGTTCGATCGTCCTGGAAAAATATGCCGATCGGTTTGTATTGTGGCGATGTGTCGGGCGATTCACGATCGGGATAACTAGGCTTCACAGATTCAATTTCATATCTTAGCGATTTTGTCAATACGCCATTCCCTGAAAAGGGATCGGGTTCCTACTGCCTTTGGCCGTCTGCCTTCTGGCTTCTGTCGCCTGCCTTCTTCCCTGTTTCTTCTTCACCTGTCTTAGAAATTCTTCACCGAAAAACCGGCGGGAAGCCCCTGGCTACCGACTTGGAGAGGAACGCTGCTGCGCCGACCGCCGCCTTGAGCTATCTTTAGTCATATGTGATATAATTAGCGGTATGGAACAAGTTTTGACAGTAGCTTGCAAGATTGAAGTCTCTCCCGAAGTTGCCCCTAAGTTGGAGGCAACGCTTCAGGCGTTTTCTGATGCTTGCACCTACATCAATCAAACTGTTGACCCTAAGCTGACAAATAAACCCCGCATTCAAGGCTTGGTTTATGAGCAGGTGAGGGAGCAATTTGGGCTGTCTGCCAACTTAGCGATTCGGGCAATCGCCCGTGTCTCTAGCAACCGTAAAACCGCCAAACAAAAAGGCAATCCCGTCCGAGCATTTAAGCCAACTAGCGTTGACTATGACGCTCGAATCTTTGCTTTTAGAGAGAAGGATTGGACGGTTAGCCTGACGTTGGTGGGCGGTCGGGAACGCTTCAAACTTGCCATTGGTAATTACCAGGTTGGACTGCTTAAGGGAGCGAATCCTAGCAGTGCGACCTTGTGCAAGCGTCAGGATGGAAGCTACTACGTCAACATCCAGATTAAGTCTGAGGCGACCGATCCAATCCCATCCAAACGAGTGATTGGCGTAGATCTCGGTCGCAGAGATATTGCAGTTACCAGCCTTGGCGATCAGTGGGATGGAAAGCAGATAACGGACGTTAGAGACAAATTTGCCAGAGTCAGAGCATCGCTCCAACAAAAAGCCTCGAAAGGCACAAGATCTACTCGCCGCAGGGCAAGACAGATTTTGCAACGGCTGTCGGGACGTGAACGTCGCTATCAAACTTGGCTAAACCATAACATCAGCAAATTGATTGTGCTGTCTGCACTTCAACACAATGCCATCATTGCGATTGAAGATCTGACAGGAATTAGAGAACGCACCAATCAGCAACCTCGAAGCAAGACGGAACGTAGACGCTCTAACATTTGGGCATTCTTTCAACTGCGATGGTTTCTGAGCTACAAAGCCGTGAAATACGGGGTGGAAGTGGTGGCTGTCAATCCTGCCTACACCAGTCAAACTTGCCACAAGTGCTTGCACATTCATCCGATAAAAGGCAAGTCTTATCGAAGTGGCAAAGTGTTTAAGTGTGGACACTGTGGCAATCATTGTGATGCTGATGAGAATGGTTCAAAGGTGATTTCAATCGTTGGAGCATCCGTAAACATGCTCGGAGGTTCGGTGTTGTCTTGCAACCTTGCAGACTGCATCAGGGCTACAGAAAGCCCCCGGCTTAAGGTCGTGGGGTAGTTTACAAATAGTTTGACTGTGGTACTATCTGGATGGCTGTGAGTCGATCGGGAAGCCAACGGGCTTGATTCCTGTGGTGGAGGAGAATCCAGGAGTGCTAGATAGGATGTCATTGGGATACGGAAATGTTTTCGGTCAGCGAAGTCAACTCGAACCCCTCCGCATTGGGGTTATTGGAGTTGGCAATATGGGTCAGCACCACACGCGAGTTCTGAGCTTGCTCAAAGATATCGAACTCGTGGGTGTTGCAGATATAAATGTAGAGCGGGGAATTGATGTAGCAAGCAAATACCGGGTTCGCTTCTTTGAAGACTACCGGGATTTGCTTGCCCACGTAGACGCAGTTTGCGTCGCCGTTCCAACTCGCCTGCACCACCCTGTGGGGATGTCTTGTCTCCAAGCAGGGGTTCACGTTTTAATTGAAAAGCCGATCGCGGCTAGCATTGCTGAAGCCGAATCTTTGGTCAATGCGGCTGCTGAAGCCCACCGGATTTTACAAGTGGGTCACATCGAGCGCTTCAATCCAGCTTTTCAGGAACTCGGCAAAGTGCTGAAAACTGAAGAATTACTGGCATTGGAAGCTCATCGGATGAGTCCCTATTCCGATCGGGCCAACGACGTATCGGTAGTTTTGGATTTAATGATCCATGACATCGACTTGCTCTTGGAATTGGCAGATTCTTCAGTGGTGAAGCTGACGGCCAGCGGCAGCAGGGCCTCAGATTCAGGTTATTTAGACTACGTAACAGCGACGCTGAACTTTGCTAACGGCATAGTCGCCACTCTGACTGCCAGCAAGGTGACGCATCGCAAACTCCGTTCAATCGCCGCTCACTGCAAAAATTCTTTGACAGAGGCAGATTTTCTCAACAACGAAATCTTGATTCACCGACAAACAACCGCCAATTACGTGACGGATTACGGTCAGGTGCTTTACCGTCAAGATGGGTTGATCGAGAAAGTCTACACCAGCAATATTGAACCGCTCCATGCAGAATTGGAGCATTTTATTAATTGCGTGCGGGGTGGCAATCAGCCTTCTGTCGGAGGAGAACAAGCTCTCAAAGCTCTTCGGCTTGCAAGTTCGATCGAGCAAATGGCTCTCGACGGTCAAGCTTGGTATCCCAAAGAGCTAGAGTCTACTTTGCAAGTTAGCTAAATCGACAAAAATTGTGTCGTTTCCGGGTGCTTCTACAGTTTGGGTTGGTTGTTCGTTGAAAAGGGTAACTGTTCGGGCGCAACCGGATTCGATGTGAGTCGATTTGAGATTTTCAATTTGAGATTGACTTGCAGTATTGAATCTGAGGGCTTAAACAGTCGATTTGAGATTTTCAATTTTCAATTTGAGATTGACTCCTATCCTCTATAGGGGGATTCAACAGTCGATTTGAAATCTGAGATTTGAGATGAAAGAATTGACTCCAAAGATGAATCTGAGGGCTTGAACTAAAATTGAAATTTTGGGTTCTCTACAATCTAAGTATGGCAAGTATCTGTTTTTGACTCAAATTACAATTTAGGTAAAAAAACAGCGACTATTTGACGGCTGATGGTTTTGCTAACTAACTGATTTCCTTGAGGACTGAGGTGAATGCTGTCTCTATACAAAGTTGAAATTTGAGCCGCACAATTGGCTGCACAATTGAAAATGGGAAGAAAATCTATGTAAGTAATTTTCTCACGTTCGACGAGTTCGGCGAGACGCTCTCTAGCCTTGATTTCCCAGTCGCGAGAGCCAGAGTCGCCGAATTCGCCCCGCTTCGGCGTCAGGGCTAGCAAAAACTTGACGTTGGCCGATACTGCTATTTTCTGGATTTGGTGAATAGCTTCTAAGTTGCAGCCGACTACATCGCTTTCGGCTGCTGGTGGTGCTAATTGGCGAGCCGGCACTTTTGGTAGCAGGTAGCGGCTCAATAACTCTAGTGTCGCCGATCGAGGTTGGCGATCGGGATAAGATCGATCGCGCCCCACAACTTCAGCACAGGGAGCCGATGCAAACAAATCGTCCGTATTCAGCAGCAAAACCAAAACCTTTGCTCCAAAAACACCAAACCGCTTCGCATAAGCAAGTTGATTCCTCGGCCCCCAAGAATTGGCTGAAGCGTTGAGAACTTCAACATCCGAATAGTTGACTTTTGCACCTGATTGTGAATCGCTCGTCAGATTCTGTACTTGCAGGCTCAACTGCCGAGCCATAATTTCCGAGATGGTATCTGTCTGATCTGTCCACCAACCGCCGTTGGCGACAGAATCACCCAACAGCAAGATACGCAGAGTTTCGGGAGTGGGAGTTGGGGCGATCGATCCAGTACGCATCGAATACTCGTTAATCTCGATCCGGTTGCCCAAGCGGCGCACCCTCTGGTTGGGCGCCAACAAATAGCCGCACTCGGCATCGGCAATGTAAATCAAGGGATTGCCAAAACCCAGCAGCACGCGCAGCAGCACTTCGATTGCAACCCACAATCCGGAGGTGAGGGCCAAAACGATCAGAACAACTTTCAAGAATTAACCTCGATCGAAAACGGATACTTGCTTGGGCACAAAAGTCGGGGAGATGCCAAAATTTTAAACCAAAGTTCAAGCCCCCAGATTCATGTCTGGAGTAAATCGACAGACTGCAAGTAAATCTAAAATCTAAAATCTAAAATCTAAAATCTAAAATCTGAAATCGACTAACCGCTGCTAAATTCCGGCTTTTACCGACAGTCCCCGCACAATTGAGTCATCCGAATCGCCCCCGTGGATATAGAATTCTAGAATATACCGTCAAAACCCGCCGTCAGCCGTCAGTGAAATTGGTGGTTTCAGGAAACCCGTGGACTTAAAACAAATATTCAAAACGCCGAATCCCATAATCGGTGTCGTACATTTACAGCCTTTGCCAACTTCTCCCCGCTGGGGCGGGAACCTCAAAGCTATTATCTCAAGAGCCGAGCAAGAGGCTACTGCGCTGGCTTCTGGCGGCGCAAACGGTATCATAGTCGAGAACTTTTTCGACGCTCCTTTTGCCAAAGACAGCGTAGATCCGGCTGTGGTAAGTGCCATGACTCTAGTAGTCGAGCGGCTAACTAATCTGGTGACGCTGCCGATCGGCATTAACGTGCTACGAAACGACGCCCACAGCGCGATCGCCATCGCCTCCTGCACGGGAGCCCAATTCATCCGCGTCAACGTCCTCAACGGCATCATGGCTACAGATCAAGGCTTAATTGAAGGCCAAGCTCACCAGCTACTGCGCTACCGCCGGGAATTGGGCAGCGATGTCAAAATATTCGCAGACGTGCTAGTCAAGCACGGGCGCCCCCTCGGCAGCCCCAACTTAACCACAGCCGTCCAAGAGACGATCGGGCGCGCCTTAGCCGACGCCGTAATCCTTTCTGGCTGGACAACCGGCAGCCCTCCCAATCTCGAAGACTTAGAACTCGCGAGTGCAGCAGCGGGGGAAATTCCTGTTTTCATCGGCAGCGGCGCCTCGTGGGAAAACGTTTCCACGCTCATGCAAGCCGCCGATGGTGTAATTGTATCGAGTTCCCTGAAGCGAAACGGCCGCATCGAGCAGCCGATCGATCCGATCCGCGTCAGTCAGTTTGTCGAAGCCGCCCGCCGCAGCTTTTCCCAGAAAGAGCTCGAACAACAAAACATTGAGACAAATGGTTCAAGAGGGTCAACACCGGAACCGGGCAAAGTCAGTCAATTTTAGATTTTAGATTTTAGATTTTAGATTTGAGTCCACAGATTCATCTGGGAACTCGAACAAAAGTCTAAAATTTTAGTATCGACTCTGACCCTCGTGTCGGAAACCAAATACCCGTTTTGGGGTGGGTCGGAAGTAAAATGTAAAATAGGAATGGGCCAAAGAGGGAATCGGCCAAAGAGGGCATCGGGAATCGGCCAAAGAGGGAATCGGCCAAAGAGGGCATCGGCCAAAGAGGGCATTAGTTAGTTGTTGGTGCTTCTATAGCGGTTTTCAGAAAGATGAGGTATGACTGACAGCTTATATAAGCACTAAACTGGGCACAAGCCCAACTACGTCCGCGAACCTTTTTGAGAAGTGCTATATGTTATTTATCGTATGTATGTTTGTTGTTAGTTGTTGGTTCTAATGCCCAATGCCCTGTTTGCCCAATTCTCAATTCTCAATTCTCAATTCTCAATTTTCAATTCCCCATTCCCCATTCCCCATTCCCCATTCCCCATTCCCCATTCCCCATTCCCCATTAGCAATTACCAAATCAAAAAAATGATTCGCCGACGTTCAACCCCTTGGATTCATCGCTGGTCTAGAACTGCGATCGCAGCCATCGCAGCCATCGGCGTCGTAGAAACGGCCTATCTGACGATCGCTAAATTCACGACAGGCTCAGTCATTTGTCCCACCAGCGGCTGCGACAAAGTTCTCAACAGTCCCTACGCTACAGTTTTTGGCACAGTGCCTTTAAGTTTATTAGGTTGTCTGGCTTACCTGAGCATCGCAATTTTGGCACTCGCTCCCAAAGCCGTCAATCCAGACACCAATAAAGGTCTGCACTCTCAACTAGAAAATCAAACTTGGCAAGCGCTATTTATCATCACCGCTGCGATGGTAATCTTCAGCAGCTATTTGATGTATTTGATGTCTTTTGAAATTAAGGAACTCTGCATTTACTGCATCAGTTCCGCCGTATTTGCGCTGTCGCTGTTTGTGCTGGTGCTAGTCGGCCGCGAGTGGGAAGATATCGGACAGTTGGTGTTTACAGGTATTTTGGTAATGATGGTAAGTTCGATCGGCGCCTTGGGACTGTATAACAGCGTCAGTTCACCTGCTCCTTTTGTTTCTTCTACCCCCGGAATTCTACCCCCAGCCGTGACTACAACCTCCGGCCCTGCACAAATTGCTTTAGCCCGCCACCTCCGACAAATTGACGCCAAAGAATACGGTGCTTACTGGTGTCCCCACTGCCACGACCAAAAAATGCTATTCGGCAAAGAAGCAGCCAAAATAATTGATTATTTTGAATGCGATCCGAAAGGGCAAAATTCCCGTGCTGAAATTTGCCAAGCTGCTGCTACGAATATTAAAGGTTTCCCGACTTGGGAGATTCAAGGTCAGTTTTATTCGGGGACGCAAACTTTGGATAAACTCGCCGATTTATCCGGTTACACGGGCCCGCGCAACTTTCAAAACTGACAGAATAGTTAGAAATTTTAGATGACAGATTTTAGATGGTGAAGCAGTAAATATCCGTAGGCAAGTTATTTGCTCGTTTCCTAGTGCTGCGAAATTAATCTCAAATCTGCCATCTAGGATTAATATTTATAAATTAGTAAAAATTAGTCAGGTCGAAATTTGCCAAAAAGTGGTGACTATCTACTAGGCTGTCTGCGAATAAATACTATAAATTTTACACAAAAACTCCAGAAACCGGGTTTCTGCTGCCAGAGTCATTACACTCAAATGGCACTCATTCGATCGCTATTCTGAAAATTATCTGCGTTGATATAGCGGTTCGATCGAAAGATTAGCGGACGCTTTGTTCAGTTGACAGTTGACAGTTGACAGTTGACCGCACGGGTAGCACTTGACAAAAAAAGTAAGAGGATTGGAGTAATGAATAGTCGGATTTTAATTTATCCCGAAAAAGGTTCCGGCTTTAAACCAATTTTTTATGGTAATCGGTAAGTGGTTCAACAGTTGACAGTTGACAGTTGACAGTTGACAGTTTGAGAGGATCTCTACCTAGAAGGAAGAGGATTGGAGTAATGAATAGTCTGATTTTCATTTCTCCCTCAAAGGTTCCGGCTTTAAACCAATTCTTTCTGGTAAAAGGTAATCGGTAATCGGTAGAAAGGGTCTCTTGGGTTTATGGTGGATATGGTATCAAACACAACTCTTCGCAATTCTGTGATGCCCTCATAGTAAGGATGTCCGGTTTACCGACCGCCACAAACTTATAAAAAATATCAGAAAAAAGGTGGCGTTTTAAAAGCTTAGAATCCAATTACCAATTACCATCACCAATTACCAATTACCAACCAGCATAGCGCACCGAAAAACTAAACAATTCGACAATCAAAAATCAACAATCCACGCATCTGCCACACCGCACAACCGAAAAATTGCGATCGTCTAAAATCAAAAATATAAAATCGACTGAGCAGAACCCCGTGAAGACGTAAAAACGATATGTAGTAATAGCTGATAAAAGTATAGTCATTTATAGACATGGGAGGCTTCAAGTCCCTCCCCCTTCACTTTCACTTTAAGCGGATTGACCCGCCTCGGCTGAACTACGCAGCTCCCTATCCCATCGCTGAACGCATTTGGGATTGCTTTTCTGAGAATATTGTAAGAAGCATTCACGTCAGAATTAATCAACTGACCAGTCGATGTTTTGTACAAACCTCGCTTAATTCGTTTTCCGGTAAATACAGGTTCTGTTTTTGTTTTTCCGTAAACAGGAATTGGATCTAAGCCCAAGAAATTGGCTTTGGAGGTAAAAGATTCCTCCTGCACGATTACCTTGATTCCAACCAAAAAACCTTTGTATTCTAGCATCTCAATTAATCGAGCGTGAGGAATGCTGACAAAGTTTTGGTTAGTCTGTTTTCCAAGGTTGATATCGGTTTTCCACTGTGCGTTTTTGCCAATTACTAACGTTCCAATTCGTTGCGCGACCAAAATATCAACAATCGTGCGACTCGTATGATGCAAATAATTGTCTACTTTTTGATTGCGACAGCGAGTTAGTCGTTGAATCCGAGGTGAAGTTTTGCGCCTCCCTTTCAATTGGGATTGTAATCGCGATGAGCGCTTGTTATAGAACTGATTGATCGATTTCAATGTCCGCCCGTTAATCAACAGCGGGATAAATCCCGGTTGATTTGAAGTTAGCGCCACTAAATTATTCAGCCCCAAATCAACACCGGCTGCAAAGTCGTTATCTTTAGCGGTGGACTCCGGTTCATCATAAATTACCTCAATTACATAAGAATCACATTTCGGAACCAACCTAACTTGACAAATTCGATCGGGATCGACTTTGGTTTTGATTAAAAGTTCAGTACCCGAAAGTTTAACGATTCCTTTCTTCAACTGTTTACTACTAATCGCTTGAATCGTGTAGACGAGAAGGTTTCGCCCTTTGGTCTTGTCTTTGTAATTTGGCAATTTCGGGCGACCCGTGAATTTTGAAGAATCGGCTTTATAAGCTTTAACGGCTTCAAAAAACGATTTCCAATTCTTATCTAGCACCATCAAGATTTGCTGACTTACTTTGGCTGGTAAAGCCTTGTAGGCTTGATGAGACTTCATCAATCGGTTCATTTCGTTATAACTGACATAGCCCCATCCATAGATAAAGTTCTGACGAATGACATAATTGGCGGCATTGTACAGATTTTTGGACTTGAATGCTAGTTCGTCAATTTGGGCGAAACGAGGTTCCGTTGATTTAATGATATGCCTCTCGGCTAGTTGCACTCTGTACCTCCATCTTTCAGTTCGGCAATTATTTTTTCGGTTTTTCTGCTAGCACGTCGTTGTCCGTAAAGTCGGGCAGCAAAGCTAGTAACTATAGCCACCAAGTCTTGCATTAGCTCATCTTTTCCATTCTCCGCTAAATTAACTATTTCTAGCTTAATTCCCAATCTCAGAAGTAGAACGTCTAGATAATTTGTACCAAATCGAGCCAAACGGTCTTTATGTTCAACTAGCAAGATGTCGTAGTCATCTTGCTGCAACAATGCTTCTAACTGTTTTCTATGATCGTTTAATCCGCTGCCAATTTCTTTGACATTTTTAACAATTTGATAACCGTTAGCAATGGCGTACTCCGTTAATCTCTGCGATTGACGGTTGAGGTTATCCTTGTTTTCTGAAGATGAAACTCGACTGTAAATAGCGACTCGGTTCTGTTTGCTCTGGTTTGATGGCGACTGCGGTAAGTAGTCAACTATAATCAGACCGCTTTCTGCCTGCCGTGCCGGATGTGGCAGCTTATTTGCCTTCCACCAGCGCCACGCGGTTGTGTAACTTATGCCTATTGCTTTAGCGTAGTCAGGTAGTTTCATTTCGACCTCCTGATTACAGGATACCATCATCGCCTACCAATGCTTATAAATTTAATAAAGTTTTACAATACCTTATATGCTCTTCAGGCGAGGCGAACATCCCCAGAATATGCTAAAAACTATCAAAAAATGGCTCGATCGAGAACGCCGAGTATTAATTACTGCGAGTGCCGTTGGCGGTACGGTGATTCTACTGCGCTGGTTAGGATTTTTGCAGGCGTTGGAATGGGCTGCTTGCGATCGCTTTGTACGCTGGCGGCCCGCCGAACCAGTGGACTCGCGCATCGTCATTATCGAAATTAACGAAGCTGACTTGCAAAAATACGGCTACCCCATGTCCGATGCTGTATTGGCCCAATTGCTGCAAAAATTGCACGCTGGGAAGCCGCGGGCGATTGGCCTCGACGTTTACCGAGATTTGCCGACTCAACCGGGTAATGCCGAATTGGTCAAAACTTTTAAAACTATTCCCAATTTAATTGGGATTGAGTTAATGCCAGACGAAACCAGATTTGGAGTGCGCCCGCCTCCGGTACTGGAAAAGCTCGATCGCATCGGTTTCAACAACGTTGTCCTCGACGCTGACTCAAAAGTGCGCCGAACTTTGCTCTACGCTTGGCCTGGAAACGGCAAAACCCATCAAAGTTTCGCGCTGAGACTGGCTTTGCTTTACCTCGAAACCGAAGGGATTTCGCCTGAACCAGCAACAGTCAATCCTAAATACTTGCAGTTAGGCAAGGGGGTGTTTCAGCGTTTTAAACCGAATGATGGTGCTTACGTGCGATCGGACAGCCGCGGCTATCAAATTCTCGCCAACCTGCGCCACCCGCGAGGCAGTTTTCGCACTGCATCAATCAGCGACGTGCTTTCTGGGAAAGTACCTGTTGATTTTGTGCAGGAGCGCGCTGTCTTGATCGGCTCAACTGCCCCCAGCCTCAAAGACTTTCACCAAAACGCTTACAGTTCTGGTTTGTTTGCTCCTCCCCAGCCAGTACCTGGAGTTGAGCTTCAGGCTAATTTCTTGAGCCAAATTTTGAGTGCGGCCCTCGACGGGCGCGAAGGTATTAAAGTTTGGCCAGAGGCGGCGGAGTGGCTGTGGATTTTACTGTGGTCTTGGACGGGAGCAAATGTGAGCTGGAAGTTGCGATCGCTCGGGCGATCGGCTTGGTCTTTATCAAGTATCTGTGTAGGATTAAGTGCTAGTTTATACATAGCATGGTTGGCCGGTTGGTGGCTGCCGTTAATTCCTTCCATCCTCAGTCTGTTGGGTTCTGGCTGTGCAGTTGTAGCTTATCTGGCTCACATACAAGAAGAACTCAAACGGTCTAAAGAATTTTTACAATGGCTAATCGATACAATTCCCGACCCAATTTTTGTCAAAGATAGAAATCACCGCTGGGTTGTTTTGAATCAGTCATATTGTCGGTTTATTAGCTATCCTTTGGAAATTTTAATTTCTCGCACCGATTACGAGTTATTTCCCCAAGCCGAAGCGGATATATTTTGGCAGCAAGACGAATTAGTATTGCAAACTCAGCAGCCACTAGAAAATGAAGAATATTTTACTGATGCTCACGGAATTACCCATCTGATTTCGACTAAAAGATCCCTGCATAAAGATGCTGCGGGGAACCTATTTTTAGTTGGAGCGATCAGAGATATTACCGAACGCAAGCGCCTGGAAGATGCCCTCAAGCAAAAAAATGCTGAACTCAGCCACCAAGCCTATCACGATGCTCTCACCGGTTTGCCGAACCGCAAAATGTTTCACGAATCCTTGCATCTGTCCCTGGAAAGAGCCTCCAGCAATCAGGAATTGGTAGCTTTACTGTTTTTAGATTTAGATGGATTTAAGTCAATCAATGATACTCTCGGACATCATGCGGGTGATTTGCTCTTACAAGCAGTGGCCGGGAGGCTCAAAAAATGCTTGCGCGGTAGCGATATTATATCGAGGTTGGGTGGCGACGAATTCACTGTCATCTTGCCGGGAATTCCTGGTAGCGAAGAAGCTGCGAAAGTAGCTCAAAAAATTTGTGACACCATTATGCAGCCTTTTACTTTAGAAGAACATACAGTTTCTGTAACTACAAGTATTGGCATTAGTTTGTATCCAATTGACGGTCAAGAGTCAGATATTTTAGTTAACAATGCTGATGCTGCGATGTATCGTGCTAAGGAAGGCGGGAAAAATCAATATCAATTTTCGTAATTAATCTCAGTTCAAAAACACAATCCAACTGTAAGTCAGTGGTGCCAACTTTTATGCTTAAGTTATTTTCAATTCTTCGACTTACAATCTTATTATAAAACATTGTATAAGATGTCATCTATCATTAGATAGATTTATAAAAATATGCAGCTTAAGACAGCAAATAGCCGTCTCATTTAAATGTTAAGAAATATAAAAAAATTGGGATTAGTTTCAAAAAAGACGGCAACGGCAAGCCCGCGCTCCAAACGGTTATGGAGTAAGTCATTCCCATAATAAATCGCAAATTGTAGCAGACTGGAGACCCAATTCAAATCGCCAAACAGCATTGATTAAAAAGAATTTAAGTAAACTTACAAAAATTAATTAAAGGAAATGTAAAGACATAAGTGGAACTACGTAAATTCATAGATATAATAGGTTGTAGGGACGTGCATCTATTTGAGTGATTTGGATAAGACTATGAACACTATGCGTACTTTGATTGGGATCACCACAACGATAACTCTGGCTGTCGGCCTGCAAGTCAGTACGATCGGCATTGCAAATGCCGCCTTACTTGCTGGCAACTCAACCAGCTACTCAGCAAAAGACCCATCGACCTCCACAGTCTTGACAGAGGCGCGCACATCTGAGGCGCCCAATAACCCCAAAAAATACGAACCAGATCCCAATGGAAGTCCTAAAAGTGACGGTACAGGGACGCGCTGAACCGCTCCGAAAAACCTATACAGAGCTAGCCAAAGCTAGTCAAAGCTGTACAAAGTCGGAGCGTGCAGTCTAAGTCTTCACTGACTACGTTCGATTGGTCATAACACCTGCGAGTGAACGCCAGCTTGTAGCACTGTTGAGAGTGATTAAGTAATTAGCAAATAGGTTTATAGCTATAGTGTCACTTTCCTAACAAGCCATTTGAACTTTGACGAGGCAAACATTACTTAGAAATAAGGCTGACAGAATATGTCAAATTACATCTTTCTGATAGACAAAAACAAAACACCGCTTAATCCAATCCATCCAGCACAAGCACGGAAACTACTAGATTCCAGAAAAGCCGCCGTGTTTCGCCGCTACCCGTTCACTTTGATTTTAAAGCGAGTCGTTGAAAATCCAAATCTGTATCCGCTGGAACTCAAAATCGACCCGGGTTCCAAGTTTACAGGGATTGCTTTAGTTACAGATCGAGGCAATGTTATCTGGGCGATGGAATTGCAGCATCGCGGACAACAAATAAAAGATGCTTTGGAACATCGTAGAGCAGTTAGGAGAGGACGAAGAAATCGTAATACTCGTTACCGTATAGCTCGATTCCTCAATCGCAAACGCCCTAATGGTTGGCTTGCACCGTCTTTGAAGCATCGTATTTTGACGACGGAAACTTGGGTGAAACGTCTGTCATCGTTCGCACCAATTGATTGTATTGTTCAGGAACTGGTAAAGTTTGATACTCAAGCGATTCAAAATCCTGAAATTTCTGGAACCCAATACCAGCAAGGAACCTTGAAAGGTTACGAGTGCCGTGAATACTTGTTGGAAAAATGGAATCGCCAATGTGCTTACTGCGGTGTCAAAGACGTTCCACTCGAAATTGAGCATATCCAACCAAAGTCATGCATGAGGCTCAGACCGTATCTCTAATCTTTGTCTGGCTTGCCACAAGTGCAACCAACGCAAAGGAAATCGAGATATTAAAGACTTCCTCAAAGGCAAACCAGATGTGTTAAATTGCGTTCTGAAACAAGCTGCATCACCGTTAAAAGACGCAGCATCTGTCAATAGTACAAGGTGGTCACTGTTCAACACCCTTAAGCTAACTGGATTGCCTGTAAGAACGGGAACTGGCGGACAAACTAAGTTTAACCGAATTCGTTTTGAACTGCCTAAAGCTCATTGGATTGATGCTGCTTGTGTCGGCAAGGTTGAAGGTATCAAACTTGTTACTACAAAGATTTTGAAAGTTAAAACAACAGGTTTCGGTGGCAGGAAGCGATGTCAAACAGACAAATTTGGTTATCCACAAAAACATCGTCCCTTGCGTCCTATCTTGGGATTTTGTACAGGTGATATTGTTCGTGCAGATGTTCCCAAAGGTAAATACGCGGGGACTTTTACAGCACGAGTTTGTCCTATGTCGCATGGTTGCGGTGAGTTTGTTATCGACAAAAAAAGGAGGTCTATCAAGTTGGACTATTTAACGCCAGTCCACAGAAAGGATGGTTACGACTATGCTTAGACCTATACAAATTGACCAGGAATGGACAGATGTGTCCAGCAATTAAGTCTCAGTTCCTTACCCAATTTTTCAAAATTCTATGGGCCCAGATTTGTACCAATTCGATTGGTTAATTAAAGTGTGACTGCACCAATCCCGATCGGTGAGGGGATAGTCCAGCCGGTAGTGACCACCGCGACTTTCGGTGCGAAACGCAGCACTTTTGAGAATTAAGTAGCCAATATCCAATAAATTGCCAACTTCCCCCCAATTTCGCAAAACCGAGCTATTTTCGGCATCAGCCGGCGAAAAATCGATCGTTTGTCCGGGCCGTAAATTATCAAGTGCTTGACTCAAAGCCAAAGAGACAAATTCTTGTCGCCAAATCTCTACTTGGACGATCGCACTTTCCAAATCCCTTTGTCCCCGACAAATTCCCGCACTCTGCCACACCAAACTCGGCAATTGGATTCGCAATTTTTCGATCGCCTCAATATCCTGTTGTGAAACCGATTTTTCCAAGATTTCCCCTGCATCTTCCTCCTCTGGTAAGGCTTCGGACTTTTTACCTTCTAACTGCAAAAGTCCCATTTGCGCGCCAAAAACCAGACATTCCAGCAGCGAATTGCTCGCCAATCGGTTAGCGCCGTGTACTCCCGTACTCGCAGTTTCTCCCACCGCATACAAACCCGGAATCGAAGTTTGGTTGAACTTGTCAGCCACAATTCCCCCCATCCAGTAATGGGCGGCGGGCGTCACCGGCACAGGTTCGGCAAAAATATCAATTCCCCAATCAGCGCACACTTGAATAATATTCGGAAACCTGTAGCGCAGTCGATCGCAGTCGATCGGGCGCAAATCCAGCCAAACATGAGGTTCCCCCGTCTTCTGCAAGTGGCGGAAAATAGCGCGGCTGACAACATCCCGAGGCGCGAGTTCCCCGCTGGGGTGAGAGTCAAAAGCAAAGCGATATCCCTTGCTGTCAACTAAATGAGCCCCTTCTCCCCGCACCGCTTCGCTAATCAGAAACCGAGGCGCGCCCGCTTTGCTGAGGGCTGTCGGGTGAAACTGCACAAATTCTAAATCTCGCAGCAGCGCCCCGGCGCGCCACGCAATGGCTACCCCGTCCCCGGTACTTACGGACGGGTTGGTTGTTTGAGCAAAAACCTGTCCGCCGCCGCCTGTAGCCAGCACTACGGCGCTAGCCCGCAGCCATTTGACTTGGGAGTCGCAAATCGAGCTAATGCCCTGACACCGCCCGGTTTTGTCTAGCCACAGACTCAAAGCAAAGGCTGGGGATACGAGTTGAATGTTTTTGCGGTTTAATACTTTTGCTGTCAGGGTACTGACAACGGCTTTTCCTGTGGTGTCGGCGGAGTGGAGCACTCGGCGGCGGGAGTGGGCGGCTTCTAGGGTGAGGGCTAAATCTGGGCCAGTGCGATCGAATGCAACGCCCATTTTTACCAGGGAGTCTATGCAAGCAGCAGCTTCTTCGACTAAAAATTGTACTGCTTCTAAATCGCAAAGACCTGCTCCCGCAGCCAGTGTATCCTGAACGTGGAGTGCTGCGGAATCTTCTGGGGCGATCGCTGCGGCAATGCCTCCTTGAGCCCAATCGCTGGCAGAAACAGGCATAATATTTTTATTAATCAAGCCTACGTGCAAATGTTCTGGTAGACACAGTGCCGTGTACAAACCCGCTGCGCCAGCACCTATCACCAATACGTCAAATTTGTCAGTCATAAGTCAGCCGATTTTAGATTTTAGATTTTAGATTTTAGATTTTAAAATTAACTTTACAGATGAATCAGGGGAAAATAAATTTCGATTTTATATTTCATATTTTAGATTTTATATTGAAATCTACAGATGATTCAAGGAGCTATAACTGTCAAGTTTAGCTTGAATAATTGAATTTTAATCTACAGATAAATCTCGATTTAAACTAATATCTACTAATTTTTTCTTTTTACCAAAAAATAATTGGTTGAAAGCCTCTCCCCGATCGGGAGAAATAAAAATCAGACTATTCATTACTCCAATCCTCTTCCTTCTAGGTAGAGGTCGCTCTCAAACTGTCAACTGTCAACTGTCAACTATCAACTGTTGAAAACATCGGAGGCTGGTATGTGTCTTTTGGTGCGAGCCTTTGTGAAGGCATTCGTCAGCCGGAACAGAAGCCATGAGCCATGAACCATAAGCCAAAATTCATGAATTAACAAACCATAGTTCCGACTCATGACTAATGACTCATGGACTCATGAGGGCGGGCACGGGGGCACCGCCCCTACTGACTAATAACTCATGGCCTCAAAAGAGGCTCACTGCTATCTAGTCGTAGAGACCATTATTCAACCTGGTGTCTCCTTCAATAAAGACTGATTCGACATCAGTTACGGTGAATTTGTCCAAATTAGCTTGCAGCACCTTTTTTTGAGCTTCCGTCAAGCCTGAAATGTTGAGTACGTCCTCAACTTTTTCGTAAGGAGCATTCTTAATAATTTGTCCAGCTAAAGTGGGATACAACCCTCGAAAGTCCCGAAAGTCGCGGACGGCGCTGTTGTTCAAATCAAGTTTTTTGCCGTATTCTGTGGCAAGCTTGTCATCGGCGCGATTGGTTCTAGCCGGAACATCAACTGCTATGAGCGAGGCTGATGGCAAGACGATACGGCTCAGGTTCGCCGCGATCGCGCTCATGTCTCCAGCCCATGCAAAGCAGCCCAGCACTAAGCCCAATACTGCCAATAGACGACCCAATCGTTTCATGAAGTTTTGTCTCCCAATTTCATACACAGCATTTATGTAGAGACTACCATTTTGCTTATGCAGTTTTTCAGATAAATCCCCAGCAGGCCGAGGACTGTTAACAAAATTTACATCCAAGAATTGACATTGCTCTCAATATATGCTATGCAACGTAGTTGAGACGATCGATTAATTTTTGGCTGCACACCCAATTTTCTAGCTATCAAGAACTCTTTCCTTTCCTTTTGAGAAAAGCGTTCAAGTCAGTATAATTACTGCCGTAAGTCACGCTGGGAGTGTCGTAACCCTTCAAAGTAACGATGTGCTGCTCGAAAGCTTCTTGGGCGCCCAATTCCGTCAGGTATTTGTAGGTTGTTTCTCCCACGGCGATATCCTTGCCGATATCCTTGGTGCAAGACTCTAGGCGAAATGCGGCGTTTACAGTGTCTCCCAAGGCGGTGTAGTCCGATCGATCGCTGCTGCCGGAATTTCCCACCATTGCATAGCCAGTATTGATTCCAGCCCCGACTCGCAACGGAAAAGGCAGGGGGTAACGGCTGCTGAGTAAATCAGTTGCCTTGTGCAGTTGGCTTAAAGCTTGGCAAATCCGCATCATTTCCTCGCTGCTGACGCCGCTTGGTTTGTGGAACCAGACAGCCATGATGGCATCGCCGATGTATTTGTCCACCCAACTGCCATGTTCGCGAATGATGTGTCCGGCTTTGCGGAACCAATTGCCGATGACTTCCGAGAGGATGGTTTCGTCTAGCTGTCTAGTCAAAACTGTAAAGTCTCGGATGTCCATTACCATGACAGTAATCAGGCTGCGTACCGTCAAAGTAGCTGTAAAATCTTCAGAGTCTGTGTCGTGCAGGCGATCGAGCCGGCGCCCTCCGGTTGGGTTATGGAAGTCCAACTCGGTTTGACCGAAAATAATTCGATCGCCATTTCTGAGAGTGACAGGAATACTCACCCGCCGCCCGTTGACAAAGGAACCGTTGCGGCTGCCCAAGTCGATCAGGTAAAACTCTCCGGTCTCCATTTGCTGTAACATCGCGTGATTTCGGGAAATCCAGCGATCGGTCAATACAAAATTATTGTCATCATTTCGCCCTACTGTCCAGCAATTGCTGCCGGAGAGCGGCAAGTAGCGATTGCCGCTTTCTGTACGAAGTAACAAATGTGGATTGGCTTGCAAAGTCACCACAGCCCTAGAAACAACATCAAGTCAACCGATTTGAGGTTTTCAACTTTAAATTTTAACTTTAGTACGCGGCTCATAACTAAGATTGCCACTAAAAACCTGAAATCGGCTGTTCTAAAAATTTAAAATAGTTTAGTCGATCGATGCACCGAACCCATAAAGCATTGCCAAATTACCGCCTGATAACCACCGAAGGTAGTTACCGCTCGATCATAGGCCAAAGCGTAATATTTTGCACGCCAAAGATGTACCTAGGCAGTTGCATTGGCTGCTTTTTGGCAAAATATAACTTAATTTCTGCTTCTGTTGCCAAAAAAAAAGCTGGACAATGGTTCTCGTCTCAGACAACCCTGTGGTTACACACAAGCTATCTTTGAGATTTGTTGCTACACTTCCACTTTTTGAAGAGTCCAACAAAACCTTTTCCTCGCTGCGGCGCTGAATCAATTAGAAACACGAGAATTTTATGTTGTCGAAAAGAATTTTGCCTTGTTTGGATGTGAAAGCTGGCCGTGTGGTCAAAGGTGTGAATTTTGTCAACCTTAAGGATGCTGGGGATCCGGTGGAAATGGCTCAGGTATACAATGATGCGGGTGCTGATGAGTTGGTGTTTCTGGACATTACGGCGACTCACGAAGACCGGAACATTATGATTGATGTGGTGTACCGGACTGCCGATCGAGTATTTATCCCTTTGACGGTGGGTGGCGGCATCCAATCCTTGGACACCATTAAAAGTTTGTTGAGGGCGGGCGCTGATAAGGTAAGTATTAATTCAGCGGCAGTGCGCGATCCGAGTTTGATTGACAAAGCGAGCGATCGATTTGGCAATCAATGTATTGTATTGGCGATCGACGCTCGCAAACGCCAAGATGCGGACAATCCCGGTTGGGACGTGTACGTGCGCGGAGGGCGTGAAAATACAGGCTTAGATGCGATCGTCTGGGCCAAGGAAGCCGAAAAGCGCGGCGCCGGCGAAATTCTAGTGACAAGCATGGACTCTGACGGCACTCAAGCCGGTTACGACTTATCATTAACCCGCAGCATCGCCGAAGTTGTAGAAATTCCCGTGATTGCTTCCGGCGGCGCCGGCAACTGTCACCACATCTACGAAGCCGTGACGGAAGGCAAAGCAGAAGCAGCCTTACTGGCTTCCCTGCTGCACTACGGGCAACTTAGCGTCGGAGAAATTAAGACTTATCTAGCAAAATGTCAAGTTCCCGTGCGGCAACAGTAGTTCTTTGCATCAGCAAGATTGGTAACAGGCTTTCTGGCCTGTTCCACATCAGCAATAGGCTTTCTCGCCTGTTCCGCGATAATTAGATTTTCCTGTGGGGTGGGCGAGAGGACTCACCCAAAGGCGATCGTTACTGCTGCAAATAGTGCCTGATGCCAGGTGCATTAAACAGCAGAATTTTGTTGATTTTACCTTCAGATAACAGTTTAAGAAAAGCATACAACCAAAGACAAGCTGAAAACTCATAAAAATAATACGGGATGCGGGAAACGAGCGAGACTTTAGTCCTGAGAGGGAAGTGGCACGAGGGAATGAGAGTCCCCGTCTTCTTTCTTTCTTTCTTTCTTTTTAAATATTTTGTTGATTGACCTTGAGATATCTAGTATAATAACTGAAAGTAGACAAATCAACCAATATTCAGGAAAACAGAGGTGACTAAAACCCAAAAAACAATGGGAGTTCAGCAAGTATTACTGTCTCCAACCAAAGAAATTAAAGCATTGTTGGAGTATCTCTGCCAACAATCAGGTAAACTGTACAACAGTGGGGTTTATTTGGCTCGTCAAACTTTTTTTAAGACCGGAAAACTGTTGACGGGAAAATTCGACTTATCTTTTGAATCGTCAGTTGCCAAATCAATGGTTGCTAAGTCGTTGCCATCAACACCAATGCAGCAAACATTGATGTCAGTCACAGAAGCCTTCAAATCTTTTAAAGAAGTAAGAGATTTGTACATCAAAGGTCAATTGCATTTCAAGCCCAAGCCACCGGGATACCTGACAGGTTCTAAGTTGTTCAAAGTTGTTTATCCTAATTCGGGAGGGTTAAGACCGAAACTTGTTGGCAATCAGTTAAGATTTTCCTTGGGTTTAACAGTAAGGCGATGGTTTGGAGTTTCTGAATTCTTTTTACCTATGCCATCGAATCTGGATTTTTCCAAAGTGAAAGAGTTTACGATTCTCCCTAAGAATGGTGCTTTTTATCTGGAAATATCCTACGAGGTTGAAAAACAACAACATAATCTGGACATTGGTCAAGCATTATCAATTGACTTGGGAACTGCTGATAATAAAGCCAGCTTGTGTCGATACATTAGGAAATTCTTTTTTGATTGATTCTCGTGCAATGAAAGCGATGAATCAATTGTGGAACAAGAAAGTAGCAACTAGACAAGAAGGAAAGCCAGAAGGTTATTGGGATAATTGGTTAGACCGTGTTACCCGAAAACGTAATCACCAAATGCGTGATGGTATCAATAAGGCTGCCAAGTTGATTGCTAACCATTGCCTTAAATCTGGAATTGGCACACTGATAGTTGGGTGGAATGAAGGTTTTAAGTCTAACAGTAATCTAGGTAAAGTGAACAATCAAAAGTTTGTTCAAATGCCTTTAGGTAAACTCAAAAATAGATTAAAAGAACTGTGCGATTTGCACGGTATCAGGTTTGTTGAAACAGAAGAAGCATATACATCGAAAGCTAGTTTTTAAGGGTGGTGACTCCCTACCCAAATATGGTGAAAAGCCATCTGGGTGGAAAGCATCTGGAAAACGAATTAAACGTGGCTTGTATCGATCAGCAAATGCTTCGATTGTGAATGCAGACTTAAATGGTGCTGCCAAGTGCGATTCGTTCAGTCGAAACCGAGAAATCGGGGGATGACTGGCTTCTACAGGGTAATCCATCAGG
>NZ_JAEQCX010000081.1:0-30903 GCF_020738035.1 Microcoleus sp. PH2017_28_MFU_U_A | reverse complement strand
TTTTTGACGATCGCAATAATTCTCTCAGTTGACCATTTTGACTATATGATACTACTATTGCTTACTACTGCTTACAAACTTAATAAAGTTTTATAATACCATTTTAGAATTTAGATTTGAGAAACAGTCCTGGACGTGCTTCGACCAAATATTTTTTCCTTCTCCCCTAGATAATTAAGGCCTTCTTCTATAAATCAAGTTTTTGGCTTTTTTAAACAGAAAAAGAGCGAATAAGAAACTCGCTCTAGAGAAAGTATTAAGATACGAAACCTCAATCAAAAAAAACGATAGAAGAATCTAGCTCAGCTCATAAAGGGGAACCCAAGAAAGTTTCTAGTTATCCCCGACTCAGGCTCGCGTCATCAGTCTATGGCTTAAGCAACTTCGGTGATGCTGACAATTTTTCCGCCAGCGCGATGAATGCGCTGAATTTGCGGAGTCATCTTCCCACCAGAGACAAGATATTCAGTGTTGCTCACTCGGCGAGGGCTATCAAATTTAGCTCCTTTGACAACAATCTTGAACATTTTTTCGGTGGCATCTTTGGAAGCACTAATGCGACCGCCTGTGCTTGGTAAAGTAATTTTGTTACCACTATTACCAGCTACGAAGTCAACTAAGCGAGAAGCGGTAAAAGCACTGTCAACTCCTGCATAACCTTGATACAGGGAAAGAGTGCGATTGTAGCCAACTTGCTTTTGTCCGAGTTGACTTTTTGCGCCTTGATAATAAGGGACTGTATTCTCGCCAAATTTGTCCTCATATTCTTGACTGTCAAGGTACGAGTCAATTTCTGCATCGTAGCCTTTTTCGATACAGGTGCGAATATGCTCAGAAAGTTCTGCTTGGTCTAAGGGAGCGCGACCTAACAAATGTTTAAAGTTTAGCTCGACAAAGCGGTAGGGAGCGCATGATTCAAAATACCGACTGCGATAGAAGTCGGATTTTGCCACAGCGCGGACAAATTCCCGTACTGTCGTCCCACCATCGCACAACTGGGATTCTGCCACAGTCAGGCGTTCGCTTTCCATCACGTGGGGATTGCCGAGCACTTGCTTGTAAACTGCCCGAATTACGGCCTGTGTATCATCGGAACTGCTAGTAGACCAAAGTTCTACTGGTGCATCTAAAACCACACTCATTGAGTTTCTCCTAAGACTAAATAACGTTTCAAAACAGGGAATTAAGGATTGAAGAAAAACACGCTCAGGGAGGTAATTCCCCAAGTCGTGAAGCTAGAAGTTTAAACGGTTTCTAGTTGACAGCAGTGATGCTGGCAATTACGCCGCCTTGTTTGTGGATGCGTTGATATTCTTGGGAAAGTCTGGAAAACGGCACTACATAAACTTGGTTGCTCTGCCGAATTTTTTGAACCCGATTCTTTGCAGAAGTGCGATAGCCAGTTACTTCGATACGGAAAACCTTACCTTCGTCACCAGAAGCAACGTTGTAAACACTTTTAGCACCGCGCTGTCTATCGGGAAATGACCAACCATCTCCAACTGAACCGCCGGAAGGAGGAATGACTGCTACAGGGGTTTCTTGAATCACGTATTTGTTCAAAACTGGGGATTTTCCAGAAAGACTTCCTTTGAAATCGCTGCTGGAAGGGCCGCGCAAGAGAGCAAACATATGAGTAAACCCAACCATATTTTGTCCTGGTTGGGTTTTGTAGCCTCGGTAGTAGGGAACGATATTTTCGCCGTAGGCGTTTTGGTATTCATCGCTGTCGAGGTAAGAATCAATATCTGCCTCGTAGCCTTGAGTATCTAAGATAGTGCTATGGGTTCTCATTTCTTCTAGGCCATCCGGAGCTCGACCGAGAAGATGTTTGAAATTCAGTTCAAGAAACCGATAGCGAGGACAAGTATCGAAAAAGCGAGAACGGTAAGCGTCGGATTTTGCCAGAGCGCGGACAAATTCGCGTACACTCAATGCACCACTTTTGAATTGCGATTCAGGAATTGTTGCCCGTTCGCTTTCCATGACGTAAGCATTACCCAAAACTTGCCGGTAGACGGCACGAATAATGGTTTCTACTTCTTCTTGTGAACGTCCTGGAATCAGTTCTAAACAGGGTGTTTCTTCAAATAAACTGACTCCAAGTCGAGATGCAGGTCCAAAAACCATTTAAAAAATCTCCACTATTGTGTTATGTGAAAATTTACCATAATTGGATGTTATATTAGAAAACTTTACATAATGTAACATTCCAGGGGAGGTTGCTGTTTCACGTACTACAGGAGTTTTTTGGGGTACAGGAGTCTTTTAGGGTAATAGGTGTGGCTGTAGTATGTGCTGCGCTCGCCTG
The DNA here is from genome assembly GCF_020738035.1 of Microcoleus sp. PH2017_28_MFU_U_A. Classification (NCBI taxonomy): domain Bacteria; kingdom Bacillati; phylum Cyanobacteriota; class Cyanophyceae; order Oscillatoriales; family Microcoleaceae; genus Microcoleus; species Microcoleus sp. PH2017_28_MFU_U_A. The sequence continues at coordinate 28,592 of NZ_JAEQCX010000081.1, read as the reverse complement.
GAAATTCGTCGGCGGGAAAATTAGAGAGGCGGTAGCTCTCCGGCAAAACTTTGACGCTTTTCAAACCATAAGGAGCCATTCTCTGAGCCCCAAATCTGTTCGTGAGTATTTACATCCATACCGCGATCGAGACTGCTCCAGGTTGTTTCGGTAATTTCCACGTCGCTGATGAGGTAGGTTGAACAACCTTTTTTTTCGATGAGACACTGGTTTCCTGGTTCTACACTACCACGAAACATTTCTCCTTCTCGTTTGAAAACCATAGAGCAATTGTAGCGCCGTTGAATGCAATCTGGTTTAATTGTTTTGAGAATGCTTAATTCCCGTGCTGCTCCGGCGTATTGTACTGGATCGTTGAGACTATAATTTTCAATATAAATTTGTTCTCCTTGGTCTATTAATTTGTGGACTCCTTGACGGTAGGGAGTCCACAGATCGTGGTCATAAACCTGCTCGGAGTAAAAGCCAATGGCGTTAAAAAAATCAAATGGTAAGGGGCGGAAAAATATATGAATGTGGGCAAATTGTTGTGGTTTTTCAAAGGATTGTTTGTAGTTGCTGAAATCCCCGGCCATCCACTGAGCCAGAGTGATTAAATCATTATTTGTTTTAACTGAATTCATAAGTTTTTTTACTTTGTTATATAGCAATTATCAAGTGAGGTACGGATTAGTAATTGGTAATTGGCGGTGAGTACATCACTTGGTTGAGAACCGCTCTACCATTTATCAAAACTCTGGTTACAAAACAATTGTTCTGCTTGTTTCATCTACTCTTTAGGTAAGGTGCGTCGCTGCGATATTCTCGATTAAAATTAGGGATTGTTTGTGGCGGCGCAACTTACAAATATTGTTGCATGATTTTCGATAATTGGTATTATTTGCCGGAGAGCGATCGAATTTCTGAAGAAAATGATGCGGTGACAACTCCACTTCCTTTACTGGTTTTGATCAGGGAAACACGAAAGCGCAGGTTGGGATTGGCAAACCAAATTTTTTCTTCGGCGGCGGCGTTATCGTAGCTTGTCAGGAGGACAAAGGTGCCATCGTCTGTGATGTGATAGTCGGCGGCGGCGGGAATGGTTTCGGCATATCCTTGGTCTCGCAGTAGTTTACCGCGATTGGGGACTGTGGGATCTGGGATTGGTACGAGGATACAACTGCCTTTCATTTCAGCGTTTTCATCCCAATCTGACTGGCCTTCCCATGCCATGTGAAAGGGGTTGACTGCTTGGGCTGGGTCGATGTTGTAGGATTTGCAGAGGTCGATTACGGCAGCATCATCGGGTGAGAGTGCAACGATATCAATGACTGACTCGATCGCTTCAAAGTGTCGGAAAGTCAAGTGATGGGCGCTGCGCTGCGATCGCCACTGTCCGAGGGAATTGTCAACAAATTGCTGGATGTTCATGAAAATTATTTTACAAGCTCATTGACTCAAATATTCTTTTCAATTTTTTAAGATTGACGAGAACACTACAGCTTGCGGGTAATGGCATTGTACTATGTTGTTTGAGGATGGGAGTAGAAGGACTTGAACCTTCGACCTTGAGATTAAGAGTCACCTGCTCTAACCAACTGAGCTATACTCCCGCATCTAGGCTACTATAACACAACTAATCTGAAATATCAACTATTTTTGTAAATATTTGTGGCGATCGCCGGCTGGCGAGTTTTCTGTAAGGGCGATCGACAAGAGCCAAGAACCCGCAAGCTACTGATGGTATCATTCGTTTAGTTACCTTCGAGCCAGCAGAGGAGGCAATCGTGCAATGGATTCATTAAACATTCAATATCGCGACATCGTTGAAAGAATTCTCCAAGAATATATCGATTTTCTCGGTAATGACGACCTAGCTGAGGTCAAATTAGTATTAGATGAAAAGCGCGATCGCTATTTGTTAGTCGAAACAGGCTGGCAAAACGGTCATCGCATCTACGGAAATTTGATCCACATTGAAATTATCGACAACAAGCTGTGGATCGAACACGATGGTACGGAAGATGGAGTTGCTTACGAGTTGATGGCGGCGGGAATTCCTCAAGCAGATATTGTTTTGGCTTTCAAATTGCCGGAACTGCAAAAAGTGCGATCGGGGGCGATTTCGCGATCGTGAGCGATCGACCTTATTAAGGTGATGCGCGTACCTGCGATAGTCAGTCCGCGTTCTGTTCGGATAATCTTTGTTTGAGTGTTCGGTGTCGAAGTCATACTCGTAACCTGTGAGTTATTGCTTCTATAGTAGCTTATGAAATAACGAATTTGCTATTTAAATTTAGTCGATAGCACGTAGCATCCGCATAAAATTTACGATCGCGATCGTCTGTATTGGCACGCACTGCAAACCGATCGCATATCTAATCCTATTTTGAGCGATTGAGCCATCAAAACCTCAACTATATCTTGTTGATTTCTGCACTTAGCCAATTGAATTGGGGTACAACCCCGTTGATTGCGTGGATTCACCTCTGCTCCAGAAGCTAAGAGCGATCGCACAATATTTAAGTGACCGAGTGAAACTGCGTTGTGTAATGCTGTACATCTGTTATTATCTCTAGCATTGACATAGGCTCCTGAAATCAATAGAAGTTGCACAATTTCCAAATGTCCTTTGAGAGCTGCTTTGTGTAAGGCTGTATTTTCGCTATAATCTTTAGCATTAACATCAGCTCCAAAAGCGATTAGAATTTCTACAACTGGTTTGTGTCCCCGCTCCCCAGCAGCGTGAATAGCTGTTTTGCTAATTGTTACTCCTTGCAACAGTAAAAACCTGACCACATCTTTGTGTCCTCCCGCAGCCGCTTCATCCATCGCTCGCTCGATATGATTTTCATAGCCGTAAGCGGTTCCCTCTAATGACAGTCTGCGTTCGAGCAAAATTTGCACAACCTCTTTGTGTCCGTTCTCTGCTGCTAATTCTAAAGCTCCATTCCCGAAATCTATGATGACGCTAACATCGGCTCCGCGATCGATTAATAGTTGCACCATTTCCACAAAACCCAACCAGGAAGCAGCGATCAAAGGATAAAAACCTTGAGCGCATTCTCCATTCACATCTGCACCATACTTAATTAGTAGGTCAGCTACCTCAATTTGGTTATTTGCTACTGCGAAGTACAACAAAGTATTGCCGTAAGGAGGTGTTCGTCCGGTTCGAGCATTTGGATCGCCCCCTTGTTCAAGGTAAGACTCAACCTCCTGAATATTGCCGAGTGCAGCAGAAATGTATATGTTGACAACAGCACCTTGAGAAAATAGTATTTCGAGAATTTCTTGATGTCCTTTCCAAGCTGCAACCAGAATAGGGGTTTGCCCATAACGATCGACTATATTGATATCTGCTCCAGCAGCAACAAGTGCTTCAACAATCTTGGGTTGGTTGTTCCAAGCTGCTGCCTGTAAAGGAGTGTCTACAGAGCCAGTACCGCACCGGAAATTTACATCGGCACCAGAGTCAATCAGCAATTTTGCTAACTCTAGATTTTTATAGGAGATAGATGAATGTAGAGGTGTATTGTTAGCTCTGTCTGCTGCATTAACATCTGCGCCTCTAGCAATTAATGTTTCAGCCATCCTGAAGGATTCTACCATAATTGCTTGGTGTAAAGGGGTACTATCTGAGCAACTTTCATCTCTAAAATTTATATCATCTCCCCGATATAGGAGAGCGATAACTCTGTCAAAATCAAGATGACAAACAGCTTGACATAATTCCTGGCTCATTTGTGTTTCAAATGTTTTATTATAAAATTTTGGTTCCACCGCTCCACTAATCATTTTACATAATAAACAAGCAAACAGAAAAGCCAATTACCCAAATAGGTTTGGCTTTTCTGCTATAGTCCTGGACGCACGGGTGGTCAGAAACCGGGTTTTTTACGAAAATCTTTCGTTGTCGCCCACAGCAAGGGCAAAAAACCCGGTTTCTTGGGTTTTGATGCGTAAGTTTTCTGCTACTTATCAATTCAGCAAAATGCTATCGCTGAATCTTGGAGACGACGCCCGCACCGACGGTACGATCGCCTTCGCGGATGGCAAAACGCATATTTTGTTCGATCGCGAGATCCTTCACTAACTGCTAACCATCGCCTTTAATATTACCGACAGAATACTTATTTTCTTTCATAACTCTCATCAAAAATCTTAGAGCTTCATTCACTGCTTCAGAGTCAGGAAACATTTCTGCAACATCAGGTTCCAGATGAACTGTCAGCCCGCTAAAACTCTTGCGTGCATGACCTACTTTTCTCACTCGCAAGCTCTTCAGATCGTATTCCGATCGCAGTTCGTCTTCCATATCTGTTTCAGCCTTCTTCATAAACTTCTCGCTCTTTTCTAGTTACTTCTCTGGCGCTAATTAAACGAATTGTCTTGCCCCTTTCCGTATAAGACACTATTAATAAACGGCCTCGGCGCGATTCTCCTACAATAATATATCGATCTTCCTCATCAGAATGGTCTGGATCGTAGAAATCGACATATAGCGGATCGTCAAAAACAGTTTTTGCCTCTTCAAATGAGACTCCGTGCTTTGACAGATTTCTCGCTGCTTTGTTTTCATCCCACTCAAAATTCATGTACGTATTGTAGCATCATGCGTTTTTTGAATTCAACTGTGTTGTGCAGGCACGAACGTTATTTCTATTGACTGGCGATCGCCCCACTAACTATCTTACAACAGCACCTTTACAAACAAGCAAACAGAAAAGCCAATTACCATTCGGGCAATTGGCTTTTCTGTTACTTATCAATTCAGCAAAATGCTATCGCTGAATCTTGGAAACGACGCCCGCACCGACGGTACGATACTACGAACCTAGAATAAGGACTAAAGTCCTCACTACGAACCTAGAATAAGGACTAAAGTCCTCACTACGAACCTAGAATCAAGTAAGGTTTTTTTGACCTAGAATATAGGGCAACAATTTAGCGATGTTTCTCGCATCGTCAATCCCTCGGTGATGAGTTCCTTCTAGGGGTAAACCCGCAAGTTCTAAGGCTGTTTCCATGCCGTACCTTTTTGGCAAGCCTTGGGTTTCTGAAAAGACTTTTTTGAGATTGATGTGAGGATAAGCAATGGGAAAAGGAAGTTGATGAAAGTTGCTATCCTTTTTAAATTGTTTGCGATCGTAGTCTCCCCAGGAACCAAATACACCGTTTGGGTAGCCAGACAGCCAGTTTTTCAGCATCGCGCTTGCTTCTGGGTAAGTTGGAGCCCGATCGACTTCCGTTTGGGCGATCGATGTTAGCGCCGTGCAGAATTCGGTGAGAATGGGATGGCGCAAGGGTTTGACGAAGGTTTGAAATTCATCAACGATTGTTAGGGTTGTGGAATCTACCATCACTGCGCCGATCTCGATAATTTCCATCTGATTTCGGGCGATCGATCCTTTGTCGCAGCAGGTTGCTTCCAAATCGAGCACTAGATAATAGTCGAAGTGTTTTAAACTCTTCATAAATTTTACCTAAATATTTTTTATTTTTAACCGCAGATGAACGCGGATTAACGCAGATAATTTTATACGATCGCCAAAACACCTCATTTTTGCAATCGATAGTGCAGCAGCATGAAACCGTTACTGTAGATTTTTCGATCGACCAATTCCAGATTCGTCGGCGCGATCGCCCTTGCAAACACAGGAATTCCCGCCCCAATGACTACCGGATTCAACTTGACAATCATCTCGTCAATCTCTGAAACCACCGTTGCTGCTAACTCACCACCACCGCACAGCCAGATGTCTTTACCCGTTTCTTGCTTCAATTCCTGAACCAATTCAACAGCATTTTCCGAAACCAGTGCAACATTCCCATCGGGGCTGGCTGTCATACTGCGCGAAAAGACATACTGCTTCAAGCTGGGATAAGGATTAGTCAAACCGACATTTAGCCCGACTTCATAGGTTTTGCGCCCCATCAAAACAGCATCAAATTGCTTGTTTCCTGAAAAATTAATTCCCAGCGCTTCGTGAAGGTGAGCCGGAATGGTTTCGGGAAAGCGATCGAACAAATCGGCAAAATGCTCTCCGGCCATCGGAAAGCAATCAAAGGAGCCATCTTCGCGAGCAATAAACCCGTCAACGGTGGAAGCCACGTAATATATGAGTTTTCTCATGTTTAAGATTGTTTGTTAAGAAGTTTTGGGAATCACCAAGGCTGAAACCATGGTAGCAGTAGTGCTTTTCAACGGCGCGATCGCCCGCATCTCTAGAGACAATAGAAGGAAAGGGCGATCGATACTCCGAAAGAAGATAAGCTGATGTCAACTAAATATGACTGCTGAAAATGGCCGAACAAGATGAAGCTTCCAAAACCATAAAAGTCACAATGCCTAACCGAATCCATCAAAAGCTGAAGAAGCTGTCTGACGAGTCAGGAATATCCATGTCTAAACTGATGCTCCTGGCAACTATCAAGGAATATAAGCTCATTGATGATAAAGATACCACTGACTAACCCCATTTAGTACCCAGTCTTACCCCATTATGCTATCCTTTAGGGAAATAGTCAACCCTGGAGGTGTACTTGTGACCCAAAATGAACTCGAAGCCCTTGTCGATGAACTCGGCTTAGTGGCTGTCGTTAGCCTGTTGGCAACAATCTGCCACAACAAAGCCCGACAAACCTTGTGCCTCAAAGGACAAGGGGCCAGTCCTTATACGGCATGGAACAGCAATGGCTTCTTGCTGAAACAGTTGATGACTAGGCTGCGCCCGATCGGCAGTTGCGATCGCGATCTAAACCTCAACGGCAACTGAGGTTCTGAGATTCAACCCGTGCAAGTCCGCAAAGCATTGGTTTTAGTCGGTTAACAGCCGGGTATGTATGCTTTAACTGTTAGGGCACGGGTTGAAACTCCTCGGTTTTGAACCAAGAATGGAGAGGACGGGACTCGAACCCGCATCGATCGACAGCAACTTTCAGGAAACGCGCTTCCTTACTGCCCGCAAGCAGACGGGAACTGCCCCCATCTCGGACTGTTAATTCCTTTCAGTGCATCTGCAACCCGCTGCCAGTTTGTGTTTTCAGGGAACGTCGCGAAGCAACTTTTTACCCTACTCAACAAACGCGATCGTCCTTTTGAGAGCCGCTTTACCTAGTTTTTACGGTGCCATTCCATTTAGGCGACCTCCCCAAAATTTCTATTGCTAAGTAGGTGGACATAAATAAATGCAACAATGTCATTGCGAGGAACGAAGCAATCGCAGGGTTTTCGGATTACTTCGTTATCTTTTCGGACAGGTAATATATATGTCTACCTACTTATAGGATAGCAAATCTATTTGCCAAGTCCCCGAATATTTCATTAAGGAAGATGAAGGAATCGAACCCTTACAGGTGTTACCTGTACCCTTGTTTTCAAGACAAGTTGCTGACCATTTAGCGGCATCTTCCATGATGCAAAACATCCATGATTCCTATGGCTCAAACATAGGAAATCCACCGGGAAGGTACTGCCCCTTCTACCTCTGCGTTATCAGCACAGTTCCTCGCTTTTCGGATTCCGGTGGTGAGATCAAATCCCTGTCGCCTCGCGCCGTATTTGTAAGGACACAGCACTGCTTTATCCCTAGGATTATCGGTACAATAAACCGGATTTGATATTAAAAGGAAGATGAAGGAATCGAACCTTTACAGTTGCCTGTACCCTGGTTTTCGAGGCCAGTTGCCAACCGTTTAGCGGCATCTTCCAAGGGTATCCGACGGGACGTTATGGTGTTGCTCGCGAGCGGGACGCTCGCACTGAGGGATTCACAGGCTAGCGTCTCGACCGCTTCGACTTCAGACACCGCATGGAATCAAGGAGAATCGAACTCCTAACCTCTTGCGTGCAAGGCAAGCGCTCTACCAATTGAGCTATGACCCCTTTTTTGGTGGATACTGGTCGGACTCGAACCGACATTTTCCTAGTTGCGAACTAAGTGCTTTTCCAATTAAGCTACAGACCCAAGATTGGTGGATTGCGATCGGATTTGAACCGATATCTTTCTAGCAGCCAGCTAGATGCTTTTCCAGTTAAGCTACGAACCCATTTAACAGGAGCGGTAGGACTCGAACCCACAACATTCGAGGTAGAAGCTCGACACTCTATCCAGTTGAGTTACACTCCCGTATTGTTTGTTAATAAGGCTGGAGCGCGGGTGGGCAGAAACCGGGTTTTTTGCGAAAATACTTCGCTATAGTTCGCAGATTGTATGAAAAACCCGGTTTCTTTGATTTATGGGCAATCTTTAATTAACATCATGTTCATTCAATTAATTGGGATTTGTCGTTGGGCGGGGGCGGGTTTATAAGATTGTTATTTGTAGGCAGTTATTGTTGGCGAACCCGCCCCTACAGGACTTATTGCAAATCCAACACCTACAAAGCTTTCGACTTTTCTTGATACCATTTTTTGGCTGCATTCATCACTGCTTTATTAACCTCTTTCCAGGTCAAGCCAGCAGCTTCTAGTTCTGCAACACTTTCTTTCTGTACGTCAGCGTTAAACCATTTTAAAAATGCTCCGATTTTGTCCATGTCAAACTGACCAGAACAAACTTCTGTCACTCCTTGTTCTAATCGAGCAGGGGTTACAAACAGATTCACAAAGTCATCAATGCTTTGAGCAACTTCTGGGTCGAGTTGAACTGGTTGTTTTGTTTTTATAGCTTGGTGTTTTTCGCCTTTGGCTTTGAACAGCAGTTCCGCATAAGACAACCTTTCCGCAAGTTCGCCGCTTTCGGGAAACATTACCAAGCCTTCGCCAATCCCTTCGAGGCCGAAAGTTTCTTTCACCCAAGGATCTAGTTTTTCTACAGTATCAACCGCTTGATTGAGAATATCAACAGCCGATTCTAGTTGAGTGCGATCGCCAAAATCCAAAACAATCGGTTCTCCATAAAAAGGTAAGACAAAAATATCGGGATGTTTTGGCAAAAACTCAGCGATTTTGTCCGGGCGAATTTCCAGTTTGGCAACTTTTCCATCTATGCCGCCAAATTGAACCGCAAACACTGCAAAGATTTTGCGATCGATCTCAGATACAGCCGTCCGTTTCTGAATGCCTTTACCGCACCATTCCCCAAAAATAGTTGCGTGTTCGGTACTCGCCAATCGAGAGAAGTAATCGATATTTTGATTTACCCAATTCGCAAAGCCGAGATTGTCGTTTTCTGGGGAGATTATTTGCGATCGACTTTGGACAGCAACTTTACCATCAGTAAAGATTTGAATGCCACCATTAGTACCGTCGAGTTTAATTTTAGCTCGATAAGTTATCTTCGGAGCTTCCCCAACCAATTCTAAACTGCGACGAAGATTGTACAGCAGTTCGATGCTCGGCCATGTTTGCATTACGGTCGATCGATCCGCTGTTTGTTGACAGTAAATTGCCGACAAATCGGTACCAATTACTTCATCAACTTTGCCCAAAGCCATACCAAAAGAATAAACACCTCGCAGCTTTGCCGGTTTGATTATAGTACCGTCTTTCAGCACAGAATCAGTTAAGGCTATCGCAACGATATCGCCAACATCATAAATGTTTTCTGAGTTGGCAACAATTTGCACTGAATCATGCCCTGGAGCTTCAAAATTATAGAGATATAGCGCATCAGCATTAGGATGATTTTGCGCGGTTTTTACTTCCATAGCAATTACAGGCATGGGAAACTCCTTTGGTTATAACTTTATTAAAAGGTGAAATAGTGCAATTCCCTAAGGATAGCTGCGCCGATCGCACTATTTGCGTGCGAGTTATCAGAGCATTGCGTTTTCTGAGTTACTAGAGGGACTCCGCCGATGAGTTATTACACACTCTTTAAAGGATGGCTACTTCTAAGCCTACCTATCGGGTTCACTGCACTCCCCGTTCGCAAACGCGCGCCGTTTTTGACAGCGTTACCTTTCCTCTCGTACTAAAGTATGTAGGCTCCAAAGATTGGGACACGCAAAGTACGCGCGACGCAGCTATCCCGTAGGGAATCGCTCTTAACATAAGACTTACGCATCAATGGTCATAAACCGGGTTTTTTCCGAAAATCTTCCGCCTTCACCAAAAGATGAGATAAAAAACCCGGTTTCTTCGATCGAATAGGTAAGTTTTGCAATATAAAAAATTAATCATTCAATGGAATCAACCTCCTTAAAATCAAGCAATAACAACGAGAGTGGTAGGAGTCGAACCCACAACATCCGCGTCCGAAGCGCGGCGCTCTATCCATTGAGCTACACTCCCATAAATTGGTAGTCATGACAGGATATTACCCCGCTCTTGCTTGTAGCAAACAGGACTCCAAAAGCGGATGATGGGACTCGAACCCATGCGCTGAGAATGGCATACTCAAATGCTAACCTTTACATCACACCCGCAAACAAATTTGATATTTTAGTTTACGTGTAACAGTCACTTGTCAACAATTGTAAAACTTCACTGTCAACTGTCAACTGTCAACTGTCAACTGTTTAATCAGCCAAGCGGATAACGAGGCTCGAACTCGTGCCTAGAGTTTGGAAGACTCGAATGCTACCGTTACACCATATCCGCGCGATCGAAAATGTAAAACTGCTTTTATAGACTGCTCATCGTTATGAAAAATCTCGATTAATTTGAGGAAAATCTACTGTCAAATTCTGCAAATATCCTTCCTTCTTCGCTAGAGTCTAGGACGGAAAATAGTACGCTTTTGAATCTGTCAGCAAATTGACCATTCGGCAATAAAAAGTCTGCAAACATCTGAGCTACCATAGATGGATCGTTCCTGAAGACACCACATCCCCAAGCTCCTAAAATTAACGCATCGGAACCTTTGTTAACAGCTAAAGCCAACAATTTTGCACCGCGTCCGTACAGAGTTTCGCGAATTTTTCCCGTACTTTCTGACTCTTTTCGGGAAATCTCACCAGCATTCGGAGCGCAACTCGTGATAAAATCAACAAGATAAGGTTCCTCAAGCAAAGTTCCATCATCTTTTCGGAATACTGAACAGCCGGGAGAGTAGATGAGTCGATCGGAGTAGAGCAGCGATTTATGAGAGCGATGATACTCGTAATATTTAGGACATTTTAAGAGGCTTTTGTACAGTGCAGAACTGCGTGCTAAGCTCTCTTCTTGCGCTTGAGCGCCTCTGATGAATCCACCACCCGGATTTTTGGCAGAAGCGAAATTTAGGACTCCTATTTTTGCAAATTTGTGCGATCGCCCTATACGCTCTGCACCCACCAGCGTTGTCTCATTTCTCACCATAAATTCGGTGTTCGAGAATTGGGGAGTACCTGAGAGAACGTTTTCCTGAATCGCTGACAGGGCTTCGGGTTCGTAGTATGCCGTCCCAGCAATACAGGAGGCTAATTGGCGATCGATCTTAACCTGCTTCCCTTCCGGGGACAAGTAGCAACCATCTTCGAGAATTTTTAGCGTGTTTTGGGCGATCGCAATTCTTTTCATGCTTTTAACTCGGATTTGCTACAAAAAATTAGCTCTGTAACTTCTATTGAAAAGTTAGCACAATTAGATAGACTCCTTCTGAGCTTTAGGACAAGCAAGTGGCGAGAGTTGAACTCGCATAAAAGCTTTACAAGAGCCTCATGTTGCCAATTACATCACACCTGCAATTTTGGTGGCGGGGACAGGAGTTGAACCTGCTATGAAGAGGCTTATGAGACCTCCAAGCCTACCCAGGCTACTTCACCCGCGATATCACCAAATACCCCTGGCTGGCCTCGAACCAGCAACCTCCTCGTTCTAAGCGAGGCACCTCTTCCAATTGGGCTACAAGGGCAAAATAGTTGACAGTTGACAGTTGACAGTTGATAGTTGATAGTTGATAGTTAACCACTGTAATTTTATCTTATATATATTAAAAATTCATGCTCCCGACAGGATTTGAACCTGTAAAAAACTAGCTTCTCGAACTAGCGCGTCTGCCGTTTCGCCACGAGAGCAAATAGTAGAAATTGGCTATTAACCAAGTACCCCTGACAGGATTTGAACCTGCAAAATACTCGTTCTGAGCGAGTAATGTTTTCCAATTACATCACAGGGGTAAAGTCGGGATAGCAGGATTTGAACCTGCAACCTTCGGCTCCCAAAGCCGCCGCGCTACCAAATTGCGCCACATCCCGTTCATGCTCCTGGTGAGACTCGAACTCACAATCAAAATAGAACAGATTTTAAGTCTGCCGCGTCTGCCAATTCCGCCACAAGAGCAAGTATAAACTTAAGGAAAATTTGGTACTCCTAGTGAGATTTGAACTCACACTTGACAATTTTTGAAATTGCCGCCTCTTCCAATTGGGCTACAGGAGTATAATTAATCTGCTTTGGTAATAGCAGAACTGGGAAGGTAGGGCTTGAACCTACATTTGTCCGCTTTCAAAGAGCGGTGCCATACCGATTAGGCGACTTCCCAATAATTGAATGCCGGGGTAGGCTTTGAAGCTACAAACTGATGCTTCAGAGGCATCCGACTTTACCAATTTGTCCACCCGGCAATTTAAAAAATGGCTGCCTCAGTAGGACTCGAACCTACAACCATCACGTTAACAGCGTGCAGCTCTACCGTTGAGCTATGAGGCAACGCAATCCCCCAAGTCAGTATCGAACTGACGGCCTCTTGTTCTTCACACAAGCACTCTACCAACTGAGCTATCGGGGGAAAACGGAGAGAGAGGGATTTGAACCCTCGACGGTTGTTAAGCCGCTCTTTCTTAGCAGGAAAGCGCCATAAGCCTCTCGGCCACCTCTCCTCAATGAGCGAGAACGGAGGGATTTGAACCCCCAAATCTTCAGCCGCGCAAACTGAGTTGTTGTCCGATTACAACACATTCTCATAATTGCAATTGCATATTAAATGCAATTACAAATAATTTACAATCTCAAATCTCAAATCTTAAATCTTGAATCTAAAAATCCAAAATCTAAAATCCAAAATCTAAAATCGCATGGGTCGGGCTGGAATCGAACCAGCAATGCTTTAAGCTACTGTTTTACAGACAGCTACTCATACCAATATGAGAACCGACCCAAGGTTGAAAATTTGGTAGGTCGCCGAGGAATTGAACCTCGATCCATCCGCTTAAAAGGCGGCTGCAAAACCATTCTGCCAACGACCCACACACAGTGCTGACGGGAGTTGAACCCGCAAATCACTTGGGTGAAAACCAAGCGGCTTAAACCATTTGCCTACAGCACTAAAAATTTGATATTAAAAATTTGGCACAGGAACTGAGATTTGAACTCAGAATGCTGGTTTTGGAGACCAGAGTGTTGCCAGTTACACCATCCCTGCTTGCGATATAAGTTCAAAGAAACCGGGCTTTTTACCTAATCTCTGGGCTCGGGTGAAGAATTTTCGTAAAAAACCCGGTTTCTAACTACCTGTGCGTCGAGCACTGTGTTGCTTTGTTACTTTCAAAGTTAAAAACTGCAATTAAAAGAGTGTTGGTTTAATCTTTTAATTTCTCGTTTTTCAAAACAAGTAAGCTTCTGGAACTTGTTCGCTCAAACTTTGGTATCATCTCGCATTTGCCAAACCAATTTCTGAGCTTCCCATGCTGCATCAAGTTGTTGCAAAGTAGCATCAACGTCTTGAGAATAGCTGTCAGCAAGGGATTTTTGAACGAACGCAGTCAACTGATCTTCCAAGTTGGCACTATTATTTGATACATCGTTTGGCATGAACTTTGAAAGAACGGTAGTTTTGGTCTTCATAACTTCTAACCTCCGTCAATGTCTATTAGGCTTTACTTCCTCTGTTTTGTAGAATGACCGACTTTACAGTGCGTACCCTAAATAATTAAATTTCATGGAATTTATGTAATTTTTAATTACAATTGGGAACAGAGGTTAGGGCGGGATTTGAACCCGCGAAATTCGGTTTTGCAGACCGATGCTTTGAGCCACTCAGCCACCTAACCTGGGAGTCCCGACGAGGTTTGCACTCGCAATCTTCTGCTTGAGGGGCAGACGGCTTGACTTTTGCCTACGGGACTATTGATTTTGGATTTTGGATTTTAGATTTTAGATTGAAGAATTATTACTTGAGATTTGAGTCGATTTAAAATTTTAAATTTTAAATCAAAATTTCAAATCTAAAATCTCAATATCTCAAATAAGGTGCGTCGCTATGAGATTGTCGATATTATTTAGGATTTTTGATGGCGACGCACCCTACAGCTCAAATCCAAAATCCAAAATCCAAAATCCAAAATTGCTTGACGGGGCTGACGGGTTTCGATCCCGCTACCTTCGCTGTGACAGAGCGACGCTCTCCCAATTGAGCTACAGCCCCACAAAGGTTTGTGTTTGGACGGGGTGGCGGTTGATTCCGCGTACTACAACCTAGGGGTTATGGTTGCCGGAGTCTACACCGCCAAATGTCCAAAAGTATGTGACATTGTTAATTTCCTATTCAGTTTTCAAGGTTCGTATTGCTTGTGAGTTAAAGCTTTGAAGCTCTTTCCCGGTTGCTATATATTTATGCTACATTATGTACTACAGAACTGTCAAGGGGGTAATACAACTTTTTTTGAAATCTTTTTTTTGACATGGGTGTCGATCGCCCTTTCCGAACACTCCCACTCTGCCAAACTACCTAAAATCAAGACATTTGGCTGCTAAACTGGTGGTGTCGTTCGAGAAAAATCCGATGCTGAAACTGTACTACAATCCGATTTCTCTGAATTCTCGTCGCGTGTGGGTGGCACTTCTGGAGAAACAAGTTGCGTTTGAGCCGATCGCACTTAACCTCGACGGCGACCAATTTGCACCGGATTTTCTGGCAATTAACCCGTTTCACCGCATACCGGCGTTGGTGGATGGAGATTTGACTTTGGTGGAGTCGCTGGCAATTCTCGATTATATAGATGCCAAATATCCCACGCCCCCACTGCTACCGACAGAGGCGAAAGCCTTGGGAATTGTGCGGATGGTGTCCATGCTGACTTTAAATGAACTGTTGCCGGCAATGTTTCCCTTAACCAGGCAAATGCTCGGTGTGCCGGGAGACACTGAGGAAAAGTTGGCACAGTCCAAGCAACAGATATTAACCCTGCTGAGGTTTTTTGAGGGCTTGTTGGACGATCGGCGCACTTTTTTTGCTGGCGAACAGTTTTCTTTGGCGGAAGTCGTGGCGGGGACTGCGGTTCCTTCTGTGGGGATGTTTGACATATCTTTTGATGAGTATCCGAAGTTGCAGCAGTGGGTTGCGAGACTTGCAGGGCGCGAGAGTTGGCTGCAAACGGAGGTACCTCAAGCGCAAATTGCGGCGAAAATCCCAATTATTCGGGATTTACTGGCGGCAAGGCTTTAAATCTTCAACCCGCCTCCGCAGGTTTCGTCTGTCTAGGCGCGATTTCAATCGCCCGCTTCCCATCGCCCCCTATTTACTGGCGGCAAGGCTTTAAAGATATACAGGGCGATAAATATACCGGGCGATTAGAAATCGCGGCTATACAAACAATGTCCACCTCCGTGGACTCAAGAAACTTCTAAGCCCCTAAATATATCGGGTGATTGAAATCGCCCTTAATCGCAATCGCTGGCAATTTCTTCAACCCGCGCAGGCGGGTTTCGTCTGTCTAGGCGCGATTTCAATCGCCCGGATTCGATCGCCCGCTTCCGATCGCCCGGATTCGATCGCCCGCTTCCGATCGCCCGGATTCGATCGCCCGGATTCGATCGCCCGGATTCGATCGCCCGGATTCGATCGCCCGGATTCGATCGCCCTTCCGATCCCGCTGTCAATCCCCGCTGAGACATATTTATCAAAAATTAGGTTTCTTTTCCTTGAAATTCCCATTATCATTATCGGCAGTGTGGAGTGAAAGGAATCCCAAGTGACCGGAAATCATCTGTTTCAAAGACTGCGAAAAAAATGGCGTTTTGTGGCGATCGCCCTAGCAGCGGCTACAATAAGCTTTATCGTCGGTACGCTGCTGCCAGGAAACCAACAAGGAAGCGACAAACCTGCAACCGCCGCCGTGCAGAACCTCAAGCAATCCTTAACGGTAAATCGGCTAGCAAAGGAGGTTGGAGAAGATCGAACAGGCTTTAATCTCGATCGCACAATTGAGGAACTTCTCACCGTATTGGAATCCAAAGAAAAAAACTTGACTTTTGTGCCGCCTGAGCAGTTTCAGGGAAAAACTGTTTTTGAAGGGACAATCAAATATTCCCAAAAAGTTATTGCTTTAACAGTTGATGACGGGCCGTGGCCAGAAACAACTGAACAAATGCTGGATATTTTTAAGCAAAATGACATTAAAGCAACATTTTTTTGGATAGGTAAATCTCTCGAAGCTTCTCCTGACATTGCTCGTCGAGTTGTAGCAGAAGGTCACGCGATCGGCAATCATACGTGGCATCACCCTTACGATCCGATGGATGCGGCGACGGCGGCTAGCGAAATCGATCGCACGGCAAAACTTATTTACGAAACGACGGGAGTTAAGACTACTTATTTCCGCCCGCCGGGAGGAGTTTTGACTAATGGTTTGGCTAAGTATGCTAAGGAGCAAAATTATTCTGTGGTGATGTGGTCGGTAACTTCTGCTGATACCGATCCCCGCGCTCAACCAGAAGCTTTTGTTGAGAATGTGTTGAAGAATGCCAAGCCGGGGGCGATTGTGTTGATGCACGACGGCGGGGGCGATCGATCTCGGACTATTAAGGCTTTACCGGAGATGATTGCTGGTTTGAAACAGCAGGGATATCGGTTTGTGACGATTCCTGAGTTGCTGGAAATG
This sequence comes from Microcoleus sp. PH2017_28_MFU_U_A, assembly GCF_020738035.1. Taxonomy (NCBI): domain Bacteria; kingdom Bacillati; phylum Cyanobacteriota; class Cyanophyceae; order Oscillatoriales; family Microcoleaceae; genus Microcoleus; species Microcoleus sp. PH2017_28_MFU_U_A. The sequence goes on along the minus strand of NZ_JAEQCX010000081.1, from coordinate 11,864 downwards.
CAAGGGCAATCGGCAGCGTAAATTGTGCGGCGATTGGTTGTCTTTTTTCGAGGAGAAAACTAAGGCTAAAGAAACCCGTTTTCTGGGATAAATATTGGTTTTTCAACTATATATACGAAGAATCTGGGTTTCTTACTCCCTAGGATTGCGTCCTTTAATAGCATAAATTTGCGATAGATTTTAGATTTATACAATATGATTTAACCGCAGAGAACACAGAGAACACAGAGGAAGAGAATAGAGAGATGAATTATTAATATGCACCGTGCGATATAATTTTTGTGAAAAATGATATGAAAAAATCTCAAGAAATTAGAAAATAATGAAGTTGAGAGGATAGGGGATATTCCTACTGAGGTAAGGTTGATAAATACTGTTGATAATGAGTTAGTTCGTCACTGGCTGCACTCTTTGGATACTTGTCCCAGTACCAACAGTTGGGCGATCGCCCGCGCAGACCAACTGCACCACGGAGATGTAGTATTTACTAAGCAGCAAACCAACGGGCGCGGACAACAAGGGCGCACCTGGTACGCCCCAAACGGTGTTTTGACTGCCAGTTTTGTACTCGACAACCTCAATCCCAATCTGTTACCCGGACTCAGTTTAGCAGTCGGTTTGGCTGTGATTTTCGCGATCGAGGATTTGGTGCCCGAATGTCGCGATATGCTGCGCCTGAAATGGCCAAATGATGTTTGGATCGATCGCCAAAAATTAGCCGGAATTCTCTGTGAAGCCACTTCTGGGAACACATTCGGCACTCGCGTGGTTGTCGGAATTGGACTCAACCGCTGCGTAGATTTCGCGGCGGCCGGATTGGATGCCAGGGCGATCGGCAATGCGGTAAGCTTGCATTCTATTGCTACTAATGTGCCCGATGAATTGTGTTTGCTTGCCAGACTCCGGCACTATTTACTCGAACTAGCCGATATGTTTTCCACCACCGACAGGGCACCCGAAAAGTCCGGTTTAGCGCGACTGTTACCGGAATTGCGCCGCCGCGACGGGCTGATTGGCTGTAATGTGGCGATCGAACTTGCGTCGGAAACTATCTGCGGAGAAGCCGCCGGGATTGACGGATGCGGCCGGTTGTTAGTATGCTTGGCAGGCGATCGAATACAAGCCTTTACCTCCGGCCGAATACGATTAAATTAAGAGTTATTGGTTATTGGTTATTGGTTATTGGTTATTTGTTAGCAATTCCCGATGCCCGATGCCCGATGCCCGATGCCCGATGCCCGATGCCCGATGCCCGATGCCCGATGCCCCATTACCCAATTTAATTTACCACCTCAAACATGACCAATCTGCTCAGCCACAGCGGTTGATTAGCCTCCACACCTTCGGGACGACCCTTAGTAGAAGCAACTTGTATTCTATTGCCATTTATCCCTTCTTTAACCAGAGCAGCCTTCACATTTATCGCCCTTTCCAGCGCCAACTTTTGATTTTCCGCAGGGCTGCTTTTAAAATCGCTGTAGCCAATTACCCTCAAATTAGTCGTGCTATTCTCCTCCATATATTGTTTAACTTTGCTCAGTTTTTGTGCTATATCTTTCGGCGACAAAATTGCCGAACCAGCACCGAAATAAAGGCGAACTTCTATTGGCGGTGACGGCAGTTGAGTTCCGATTCCCACTGTATTTGTTACCGACTTCACCCCCGGAATTTTCTCAAAAGCTTGAGTAATTTTCTGAGCATCCGTTGCTTTGCTCACACTACCTGCAATCGCGACTTTTCCCTCTGCATAGCGAGCCGAGATATTAATGCTTTCTAACTTATTCAAAAGAGCCACAGTCCGCTTGACATCAGCTTCGGTTAAAACCGGATCGGGAGGTACTTCAACGGCTATAATTTTATTGTCAATTCTTAATTTGGGAGCTGCATCCTGAGCGATTTTTTCCGCTTTCACTCGCAGCTTTTGATTCGGCACTCGTCCCGAAATCTCTAATACTCCATCTTTAACATCTGCCGCAAGGCGATAAACCGATAAGTCGGGAGCAGATTGTAAAGCTAAATTTGTATCTGCTTCTAAAGTCGCTGCAATTCCGCTGCGGTATTCATGAGTGCCCCAACCTACGCCAATTAAACCTAACACTGCCAAACCGATAACTGGTAAAATTGGAATCTTAGTAGATTTAACTTTTACCTCTGTATCGATTAACTTTTGCAAGTTTAAGTTTACTCCTGGAGGCAGACGAGTCGGATCTCCGTTAAATGCCTGAATTTGCTCTCCGTATTCTTGAAGAATATTCTTAAATATTGCTCGCATTTTGTACTTAAACCATTGGCGGGTTCCTCCTTCGATCACTACTGCTAGATAACACGAACCTGCTACTTCCAATACTATCGAAGATGTCCCGTATTGTACCGCATCAATCTCTGCAAGATTTCCCGATTGAGATATGCAGTCGTTGACAAAAGAGCGAATAGCAGTCAGCATCCCTGCTATCATTTCTGATTCTAGCTCTTCGCTTTCAGGCGGCTGCACTCCTGCAATTAACAATCCAGAATTTTTTTGAATCAAAAATACAGCTTTAACAGTCAGCGGTGCTGTTGCTTGCATTAGCAATTCTGCTTCAGAAATTCCTTGCAATTTGGCTTTAATTTTGCGAGCGATCGCATCAGGACTTAACGATTGATCCAACTTTTCGTTAATCTCGCGCATCGTCTCGCCGATGTATTTTAAAATTGTGCTGCCGATGATCGGATAAAGTGCATCCGACATTGCTTCTCGCTTGATAGTAATTTGCTGTTTGATTGCCGAGGCCATTTCCGGCGCCAGCGCTATGGCAATTTCATCGGGATATTCACTAATTCTGTGGCTGATTCCCACAGGAATAGAAGGCGCTAGGGCTACTCCAAACGACTGCCGATTTTCTCGGATTTTGGTATCAATTACTTCATCAATTATCGGAGCGATGGTTTCGGCAAATGATTTTCTAGAGTCATTAATTGTTTGGATCATCATTTCTGGAAAGATGCTTTTAATTCGGGCCATTAATTCTGCCCGATCGCCTCCCCATTCAGCATCAGTTATTTTGCGTTCTAGTTCCTGTACTTTACTGTTGAGATTGTAATTATAACCTACCACTTCATCTAATAACGGTAAAATAGATTGGATGACAGATTTTTCTAGTTGGGAGTGATGGCTAACCATCAGCTCGTCAATCAAGGGTTTGAGTAAATCTGTAAACAAGTCTGTCGATTGATAAATCCGGTGTTCGATCGCCACAATCTTTTGTTCGATATTTCCGAGTCTTTCATCAATCTTTTTGTTCTGAACGATCGCATCGACAGTAGGGGCGATCGCAGATTCTATCTCTAGCTTAGCGTCCCGAATGCTTCCGGACAGCATTTCCAAGATCGCGGGCATGATTCTTCCCATCAACCCTTCGATCTCGCCTAAAACTTGCTGCTGAACTTCGACAATCTTACTTTCATTTTGCAATATTTTTGCTGCAATACCGCTGTTTTGAATAGCAGTATCGACAGCAGGTGCGATCGCCTCTGTCACCTCTAACTTTGTCTCGTCAATTTTCCGGTTCAGCGACTCAATCATTAACGGCATCAACCTTGCCAGGATTTCTTCCGGCTGAGATTTTTGCTGGCGCTGAAGATTATTGAGCCTACTTTCTACATCGCTCAATTTTCCTGGAACTTCTCTTTGCAGAATTGCTGATTCAATCAAAGGTTCGATCGCTGCTGCTACCTCTAATTTTGATTCATCAATTTTCCGGTTCAGCAAATCCGTGATTGCTGGCATTAGCATCGCCATAATCTCTTCTGGCGTCTGAATTGGCGACTCTTGGGTAGCCAGCCGGCGCTCGACGATGCTCAATACTTTTTCTTCTATTTCTACCCAAGCTATTCTTACCTGTACTGAGGGTGCAAGTGTTTCTACAACTTCTAACTTTAATTCACTAATTTTGCGGGCGAGCAAATCGCTAACTACCGGGACTAACTGTTTGATAATATCTTCCGGTTGCTGCTGGTAACGCTGCTGAACAGTCGCAAGTTTCTCTTCAATTATGACTACTTGTTCTTCCAGTCCATTTTGATTGTCAACTACTTGATTGATTGTCGGTGCGATCGCCGAAGTCACCTCTAACTTAGACTCCTCTACCTTGCGGTTGAGCAGATCTCCCACCATCAACATTAGCCGTTTAACTAACTGTTCTGAATTTCCCAATTGCTGCTGGTTGAAATCAGAAATTTGATTTTCCAAATCCGCTAATTTTGTCTGAACTTCCAGGCGATTGATTTTATCGTTGCCGACGAGTTCTATCGCCTGGTTTAATTGAAACTTCAACCGCTCTAGCTCTTCTCTCACTAACTCGGGAATTAAAGGTTTCAATAAATTCATCAATTCTTTCGGCTCAGACATTAGTTTCTCAAAATTTTCTAACCTTTGTTCTACGCTGAAAATATTACTGTAAAATTCCGGCAAATCCCTTTCAAACAACAGTTCCTGCAACCGTTTAAACTCTTCGACTGCTTTTTCTAAATCTTCTTCCGACGGTCGCTCATTGTTTGCTAAATTAGCGATTCTAGATAAGCCTGCTTCTTCGTTCTTGTTTTGTCGTCTTTGAGGTGGTATCTCTTCATGATTATTCAATACTTCCGGTACAACCGCAGGTGATTCGATCAAAAAAGACAATTGGTTGCGCCGATTTTCCTCTTCCTCAAGTCGCTCTGCTGATTTTTCAGATGGCGGTAACTTTAGCTCGATAGGTTCTTTTTTTGATTGCTTCAGTAACTGGATTTCAGTCAATATGATTAGCAATTCCTGAAGTTGATCTCCTGCTTTAGAACTTACCTGAGTTGCATCTGACACCTCTGTTTCTGACTGATATATGTTCCCTGAATTATCATTAGATGCTGCCATACTGTGCTACCAAAATCTGATTTTAAGCGATCGACTAAAATGACCAGCTTGCTTGTCGCCTGACGCCAGCGAACATCAATAGGAATGACACAATTTTGCCCAGTGTCAGACTTAATTAAGGCTATCACCGCTTCTAAAAACTTGGACAAACCTACCCACAGGTAATTTGGATCCCAGTATAAGTCTGCGGTGTAACTTTGAGTCGATAACCACTAACGCGCTTGTGCTTGGCTGATGCCCGACATCACTGCTCGACATCAGCCTTAACCAGTGGCCCCCAGTTAGAGACTCGATAGTAATCATGTCTGCGATTGACTACCGGACACCGACCGATAAACATATTAAATTGGTACCAAGCGCCCCATACGTGCTTTCTGGGGTTCACCCCCAGATAGGCGGACACGGGGCGCGGCAATCTTTCACTTCCATTCATTCCTCTTCTAGCAATAGCTATTGCAGCACTAATATCCGAGGACAACCCATACATCCGAGCGTATTTAACCAATCCGATTAAACTGGTGTAAGCCGGATTGCGAGTAAATAACGAAATGCCTCGATTGGATAAAATTGACTCCAAAAGCTGATAAAAACGACTGTAAGCCCAGTTCGATAGCATCCGAGCATATTTTCTTCCTTTCTCCCTTAACTGTGATTTCTTACCAGTAAAATCTAATGATTCGCAAACAATCGGGCAAGCAAACGCAGTAGCTAATTCAGCTAGCTGCAAGATAGCACCTACAATTTGAGCATCTTGTTTGCCGCGAGGTAAACCCATCTGCATAGCTATTTTACCTCTTGAGCTTAAATTACCTTGACCGTCGATATATGCCCAACCAATCGAGTTCGGATTGAGGTCAATGCCAATGCAACCGTACTCGATCGATCGGCTTACTTGTTTTACTGGTAATGGGGTAAATTGTACTGCTACTACCCAACGGTTGTCCTGGCGGTAAAAGTGCCAGGTTTTAGCACCAGCCTCGGGCAATCGATTCAGATTTCTGTCAAAATTACCGATGGCTGAAGTGACATATTTGCCAAATTTAGCCTCCAGGCAATTAGGCACTCTAAATTTCAGATTTTTGCCATCCCACTGGCAAGCTTGATTGCCATAACTTTCATCCTTCGACCCCACAATGAATAGTTCTCTTGAGTTGACCTTGACTCTCAGTGGTGCCACTTTCAGGTGGGCGAGGGTTTGAGTTAATTTGTAGATGTATCTTTTCTTGTTGTGGATGGCAAATTTCAGGTGATACCAGTTGGTCTTGCGAGTTTTCCTGTCGCTCGCTAGGGGGAAATTACACCCGCTTGAAGAGTGCTGCCAATGCCGTTTGGCGTAAAATTTTTGGGCCCCTTTTAGTTTACGTTCTGCTGCCTTTAACCAAGATGCAGCGGATTTAAGTCTAGATGCTAATTGGGACAGATATCTAGTTCTCGCTTTATATGCTGAATCTACTTTGCCGGATGATAAAGCAATTACTCCGTTGGCATGACGTTTGTTGATGCCGTAGGTCTGTTGTAGATGAGTATTCCAACTAGATTTATTGAATTTGATTTCTCGATTTAATAAATGGTTAACCGTCTCGATTGTTGCTCGATAAAACACTCCTGAAAATGCCGTTAAAAAACACTCAAATTCAGTATAACCTGCGGGGTTAAGTTCGGCTTCGGGAGTTGGTAATCCTTTACAGTAAGTGAGAGTCGTCATAACTTGATAAATTAGCTGCCTTGATTATGAGTGAAACTAGACATTAGCTGCTCTAATTGCAGAAAATGTCTAGTTTCGTCACGAATTGTCACGTTATTGTTGGACTGTTCTGTAACCCTATTTTATACTGCTGCTCTGCGACTAGCCAACTGGGCCGCCAACTGTAACGCTGCTGTCATGCTAGAGGCATCGGCAATTCCTTGACCTACAATATCAAAAGCTGTGCCGTGATCGGGAGATGTGCGGACAAAGGGTAAGCCAATTGTAGTGTTGACCGCTTTGTCGAAAGCCATCAATTTTACTGGAATCAAGCCTTGGTCGTGGTACATTGCCAAGTAACCGTCGTGAGCTAATGAGGCTAAGCCGTACCAAACTTTAGCCGGTTTTACCCACATGGTATCCGGGGGGATTGGCCCGTCTAATTGCACTTGGGGAAAACGATCGCGCTGCGCTTTCAACCACGGTATCATCCAGTCTTGCTCTTCATTTCCCAGTTTGCCATTTTCGCCGCTGTGAGGATTTAAGCCAGAAATCGCTATTTTTGGTTTTTCTATCCCAAAATCTTCGCGCAAACACTCGATCAGCAATTCTAGTTTTTCACTCAGCAACTCTGGAGTCAAAGCCTCGGGTACTTGACGCAGAGGAATATGTGTGGTAGCGAGTAAAGTTACCAGCGTCCAACCGCTGTGGGGAGATGTGGCGACAAACAGCATTCCGAACCGCTGCGATTTCGACCTTTCTGCCAGAAGTTCTGTTTGTCCGGGATAATTGTAACCTGCGGCTTGCCAGCAAGTTTTGGAAATGGGGCCGGTGACGATCGCACAAAATTCGCCGGCAAGGGTACGAGCGATCGCCTTTTCCATATACTCAAAGCTAGCCGCCCCACTAGCCGCATTCCCGACACCGGGGATAATGGAACCCCACTTGCTGTCTGGTTCGATATCAATAATGTTTAATGTTGCGGGATTTGCTGCTGTTGTAGCCCGATCGATCGATCGCAGCCGATCGTAAGTTTGTTGCAAAATCATCCTCGATCCGAAAACCGTCACCATCAAAGCAGCAGCCGGATCTGCCAAAGCCTTGAGAATCACTTCCGGGCCAATTCCTGCCGGATCTCCCAGAGTTACAGCTAGTTTTGATTGCCGATCGAGACTCAAGGCAGTTTTCTCCCCAAAAAATACAGCAATTTCAGCAGTGAGATTTTAGCATTCATGTAGCTGGTTGCCCCAAATTATATTATTATTTTTATCTAATGCGATCGTCCAATTAGGCATATACAATCATGAATCCTGAAATTTTCAATGCAGCCTTTTTGTCCTTTTCCCTAATTTTCGTGGGTATAGGCGGAGGCTTCCTCCTGCTCAAACTGCAAGGCGGCGAAGAATAAATTTTTGTAACAATCATTCAGAAGTCTTCTAGCTCAAGCCTTCTAGCTTCTGCGTGCCACCCAAAGCCAGCGTGCTGCTTAGGCTCTCAAGCCAAAAATGAGAAAAATTCAGGTTTTTGTTAAGTTTTTATAAAAAACATAACGAAAACCTGATACCATCTTATAGAAAGTTTAAGATTCATAAATTAATCCCTAGATGACTTTATTGATTGTAGGAGCCACCGGCACCCTCGGCCGTCAAATAGCCCGCCGCGCCCTAGACGAGGGCTACCAGGTGCGTTGTTTAGTCAGAAATTACAGAAAAGCGGCCTTTTTGAAAGAATGGGGCGCCGAACTCGTACCGGGAAACCTTTGCCAGCCTGACAGCTTAATTCCTGCATTAGAAGGCGTCACTGCTATCATCGATGCAGCAACAGCCAGCGCAGCCGATTCTGTCAGCATCAAAAGAGTAGACTGGGACGGAAAAGTATCGCTGATCCAAGCAGCAGCAGCAGCAGGCATCAAGCGTTACATATTCTTTTCATTTCTCGACGCCGAAAAATATCAGCAAGTCCCCTTGTTGGAAATTAAGCGCTGTACCGAGCTATTCTTAGCAGAATCCGGTCTAGACTACACAATATTGAGACCTTGCGGCTTTTTGCAAGGACTGCTGAGCCTGTACGCAATGCCAATTTTGGATGGTCAGGGAGTCTGGTTGCCCAACAAGCCGTCAGCCCTTGCTTACATGAACACTCAGGACGTTGCGAAGTTTGCCGTCCGAGCTCTTACCGTTCCCGAAACCGAGAAAAAAAGCTTTCCGGTGGTGGGAAATCGCGCTTGGGATGCTGAGGAAATCGTGCGGTTGTGCGAGCGGCTTTCTGGGAAACAGGCCAAAATCACCCGCACGCCAGATGCCTTGTTGCAGGCTACCCGTCAATTTGCTAAGTTCTTTCAGTGGAGTTGGAACGTAGCTGACAGATTGGCTTTTTCAGAAGTTTTAGCAGCCGGAAAACCCTTGAAAGCTCCGATGGATGACGTTTACAGTGTCTTCGGATTAGACCCTAAAGAAACTACAACTTTGGAATCTTATCTGGAAGAATACTTCAGTCTGATTATGAAGAAGCTCAGGGAAATAGAGTACGAGCAGCTTAAGACTAAAAAACGGAGTAAACAAAAAATGCCTTTTACATTTTAAAGTGCCGAAAGCTGGGATTATATACAACGACGTTAAACCAGTCTCTTGTCGCATCGCCGAAGAGTTGAAAGACAAGCTGACTGCCCGCGGCTGGGAGGTCTGCGCGGTTTCCGGTGCCGGGGGAATTTTGGGCTATTCTAGTCCCGATCGCCCCATGTGCCACACTCCGATCGACCAACTTGTCCCCCCCGGTTTTGACAGCGACATGGAGTTTGCAGTGGTTTTGGGTGGCGACGGTACGGTGCTGTCGGCATTTCGCCAAGTTGCTCCCATCGGAGTGCCGCTGCTGACTGTCAATACCGGTCATATGGGCTTTTTAACAGAAACTTACCTAAACTTGCTCCCGCAAGCTTTGGAAAAGGCGATCGCCGGAGAATACGAAATAGAAGAAAGATCGATGTTGGCCGTGCGGCTGTTTCGAGACAACGACTGCCTTTGGGAAGCCCTTTGTCTCAATGAAATGGTACTGCACCGCGAACCGTTGACTTGTATGTGCCATTTTGAAGTGGCGATCGGCCAGCACGCCTCTGTGGACATTGCCGCAGATGGGGTAATTATCTCGACTCCGACTGGATCGACAGCCTACGCGCTGTCAGCCGGCGGCCCTGTAATTATTCCGGGAGTCCCAGTGTTGCAGTTAGTCCCTCTTTGCCCGCATTCAATGGCTTCTCGGGCTTTAGTATTTAGCAATACTGAGCCGGTGAAGATTTTGCCGGCAAGTCCGAACCGCCTGGTAATGGTGGTAGATGGGAACGGCGGCTGTTATGTTCGGCCTGAGGATTGGGTGCAAATTGAGCGATCGCCCTACCCAGCCCGCTTTGTTCGGATACAATCTTTTGAGTTTTTCCACATTTTGCGGGAAAAATTGGGCTGGGGCTTGCCTCATATTGCTAAACCGAGTTCCGTTGAATTGCCTTAATAGTTGTTGGTAATGAGCGGAGTGTAGCGGAGAATTAAAGTCCCGTCTTTTTAGGGGGGCTTTTTCTTCGCTTTCAGGTTTCTAAGTTTTTGTGCAGGATAAGGCTCGATCGGCATCTCGATCAAGAATCCTTAATTCTCGATCGAGATTCCGAATCATCTCCAAGGTAAGGTAGCGTTTCCGAGATAGCGTTGGTACACAGGAACATTTTGGTATAACATCCCACCCATTACCTATTTTCCCCATTCCCTAAACCACCGCTACGATCGAGAAAATCAGTAATCTCCTGATAAAAAGCCTGTCCCTTTCCCCTGCTGCTACTTGCAGTCACCAATAATCTTAAAACTTCCACAAGCGAACTAATCGTAGCATCAAAAATCAATGCAAACAACTGGCTTAAATCATCTTGGTTTTGTTGCCCATATGCCAAAGCATTAATATAATCATTGCGGATTTGGTTGTCAATCACCACAATCGGATAGCCAGCACGGATTAAAAGTAAATTCATTAATAACCTAGCCGTTCGACCATTCCCATCCCGAAAAGGATGGATAGAAACAAAACGATAATGAGCCATGGTCGCATATTCGACTGGATGGAGCCTTAAAGCAGATTCCGAATTCAACCAACTCGCAAAATCTCCCATTAATTGAGACAGTAAATAATGGGGAGGATAACGATAGTTCGTTCCTGCCGCCATCACATCCAGAGTGCGATAACGACCCGCTTCCTCCGGGTTAATTTTGCGGAGAATAAGATTGTGAATTTGCTTAATTTCCCATTCATTAATCTCCGTATCTTTTTGGGCTAAATTTTCAATATAATCGATCGCCTCCTTATGCCCAATAACTTCTAAATGTTCGTCAAGGGTTTTGCCCCCCACAGTAATGCCCTTAGTTAAAACTAATTCCGTTTCACTTTGGGTTAAAGTATTACCCTCAATGGCATTTGAGTTATAAGTAAAGCGAACATCATAGAGCTTTTTGAGTTCGGCGACGAGGGTGGAATCGAACGGTCTAAACCCATCTAGCCAAGCTTTTAGTTTATCGATTCGTTCTAATTTAAGCTGATAATTGATCATTAAATAGTTGTCGATCGCAGAGGTTAATGAAAATTCCTTTTGTTTACCTAAAATAATTACCTTTTGAATGAATTTCTCGTATAGTTGAGTCTCCATCTTTGAAAATACTCCCCCATTCCCTAAATTGCCAACTTTTCACAAAATCGCCGAATCAGGCGATCGTTCTCCTGCATTGTGCGATCCATAGATTGTAACTCTAAGGCGATCGGTCAAAGTCTTCGATGTCCAATCGCCCTTAAACTCAGAAATCACAACACAAGAACATTTTTACTCTTCTTCATCATTATCCAAAAGCTGTTTTAAAGAATCAAAATTTTGTTGAGAACTGTGGCGAACGCGGTGAATTTTAACCATTCTAGTATTTTCATTTTCTACGATACTAAATAACTGTAGTTTAGACTAAAAAATGAGTACAGCTAAAAGTAGCCACCTTTGAATCTCAGGCAAGCTGTTGCTTAAAAACTCAAGAGGGATCAGATTAAATAGCTAATCTTGAAGACTTTTTGCGCCGAGAAACCCGTTTTTTGACAGTGGGATAGCATGGTGCCTTAGTTCGTACCCTTCCTTTTTCCCAGCCGGGGGATTTTCCCCTATGTTTAGGGATTTTTGTAGGAGTACCAATGTCAACTAAAAGCGAAAACATTGATTGGGCAACACGTCCAGGGGTTAAATTGATATTAGCAGATTGCCAAGGAAGTCTATTCTCGATT
>NZ_JAEQCX010000080.1:0-47002 GCF_020738035.1 Microcoleus sp. PH2017_28_MFU_U_A | reverse complement strand
ATGTCTTTATCTCCACATAAACTGCCTAATTATCAACAAGGCATAAGAGCTATGAGCCTTATTCTATCAGCGTTATAGGCGACTTGTCACCCCGACAGCGGATTGAGAAAGACTTTGCCTCGTCCAGAATCGTATTTTACTTCTGGCACATAGTTTTGAATAGCACCGCCTCCTACGGGTGTAATAGAGAAAGCTTCGCATTTTTGACTTGTTAGTGTCACAAGCAAAGGTGTTACAAATAAAAACAGGGAATATCTGGGTAATGACATTTTTTTATCCTCTATAAAGTAGATATCTAACATTTATCAACCTTTGTTGGAAGTATCTTATAATGGCAATCTTGCAGCAATTTATGTTCAAAGGTGGACTAAGCTGATATTCTTTGAGGGAGTAGTTCCCCGACCTACCCAGATTTTTTCTTCTGTCCTTGGTACTTGCGTTATTAGTTCGCAGAGTCGTACTATTGTGCTGCGGACATCATACTCTAAAGCAATCGAGTACACGCCAGGACTGAGAGGCTCATAAATCCAAGGGGCACCTTGAGCATTAGTACCTTCAAGCTGAAGCTGATTATTCTGCCACTGAAGTATCCAGTTCCAAACGAAAGTTTCACTTTTTCCAGGTTTGATTGACGGACAAAGGGGTTTGTTTAAGGTCGGTGGATCAGATGAAATTACCTTGTTGGCTATTTTTAATTCTTGACCATCCATTTTTATAATCTTTGGACCAAAGCTAAGCGCCAAGGGGACGCGAATAGACTCTGATGTTTTGTTGGTAATGCGGACACCAAATTGCACAGGGGTATTTGCACCGTGCAGATTGGCTGGAATTGGCCATATCGGGTTAAACACCACAGTTTCTAAATGGATACCATCTACTTCAACTACATTGCTATGTGTTGATTCAAAGGATGTCAATTCAGTTGCCCTCCCCAGTTGGGCATCAACACCCCCAGCTAACAATCTGGGTACATGGCCGAGCGCGATTACACCAGAAGTGTCAGGTTGTTTTTTGGGGAGGGTCAATACAGGCTCTGGCATTATGCTTTCAAAGCGGATGCCATCAATTTCAGCGGATTTCAACTCAGCCACCCTGGTTATTCCTATATCAGAGGGCGTTGTCCCTCCTGCGGACTTATGGCTCAGTTCGATTACACCCGAAAGGATTAAAGCCAATAAAAACAAGGCAAAATGCTTAATCACATGAATTAGCTCTGCTTTTTTAAAAGTGACTCATTACTATTTGACGATATATATTAGGACAAATCTATTAATCTTTTAAGCGTAAAAATACTGAACTTTTTTAGACCAATTTTCCCTACTACCAGCAGTAGAACGGCTCTCTCGAATGCTTAGTCCAAAAATTAGCGATCGATACAATTCACCGCAGTTTTTTACCATATTTCCCTAGAATCTGTAACGTTTTATTTAACTATTGGAAGCGCAACGAGGCTGCCGTTTTATTCGTAATCTGAAGAGCGAGTTTTACAAGAGTTGTAGCATAGGGCTTATTTGAGGGGATTGTCAAGACACGATCTGGCATGAAAATTTGAAAGTGAATGCCATCTACTTCAACTGTATTGCTGTTAATAGATACAGGTGTATAAATTTCCACGATCGACCAAATTGATTATTTAGGAGATACAGCAAACCATCTGTTTCTCTCTTCCTCCTCGTTTGACTCACTTTAAGGCGGAATCAGCCTAAACTCCACAAAAGGTGTATTCACCATTCCCATCCAGAGGTCTTCACATAAAAACTCTAATTTTTCTGTGAGGGATCTGTATGTTAAGTGAATCTGGTATGTACCGAAGGCGAGATCGTTAAACCTCGAACAGGATCTACCTCCACCTGAAACTATCAGGCTTAACAGATTATTTGCTTGCCTTGTAAGGCTAGCTTTGAGAAATAAAGTAATGCTTTCTCCTGGTTTCACAAGTTGTAAGTCGGATTCTTGAGGAATAACCCATCCCAGACTACCGCCACAGTCTAGGCGAGGTATCATACCATTTTATCCTATTAGTTGGGGAATCAATGTATCAAATAAGATAAAGCGAAAAGGAGTTGAGGTATTGTTGGTAATTTTCATCCCAATCTGTACGGGAATTTTCGCAGATGATGCGGTTAGTGGAACTCTTAAGCTTGGCTCAGGAACTAGCGTTTCAAAGCACATACTATCGACTTCTACTCGATTGTTGTGATGCGGCACAGGTTCAATAAATCGTAAATTAATCGCAGGACTTGCAAACAAACTTCTCTCACTTTCTTCTACTCTAATTATTTCCCCTGGTGAATTTTCTAATAAGAAATTATCGCCCGGAGTTAAGTAGATGAATCGAAGCTGGTAAGTTCCTAGTCGTAAAGGTTGAAACAAATAAATTTTCTCAGGCCCAATAATGGTTGTGGTAGTAGAAAAAAGACTCGTTTGGAGTTGCAGGCAGTTATTTTGCCAAAACAGCTTTGCCATAAAAGACCGCACTATAGCTCTATTTTGGGGAATTGCTATACCCTTGTAATAGTTAGTTGCTATTGGTCTATCGCTCGTTTTTTGAGGGCGTATTTCTTTACGGTCAACAGTAAAAAGTTCGGGCGTTAAAAATTTATCTATGAAAGGAAACAATCTTGGTATATTATTAGTAATTTCTATATGAATCTGTACAAATGTAGTTGCATTCGTACTGTTCTTCGGTACTGGCACGACTATAAATTCGGGTTCCCAGATTTCTATATCAATACCCTTTTGTTCCACTGTATTGTTGTCACTTCAATTAAAATCTGTCATATTTATTACCCTTTATATGCCCCAAGTTTTCATTAACAGTAACTATTTTCTGTACTTTATTTAATGCCAGGACTCTAAAAATGATGAAATTCAATATAAACTAGAAAAAATGCTTGCTCACATCAATTAGCATTGCTTGTTGAAAGTCACTTCTCAGCTATTTGAATATGTATTAGGAGGAATGCCTTCATATTGGAACCGTAAAAATACGGAATTTTTTCAACCAATTTTCTTTCCGAAGAGCAGTAAAAACACTAAATTGCACTCTCATGTTAATTTAACAACCGCAGATATATTGATAATGCGTTATGATTGATTAATTTAATAAATAGCACTTATTAAACTTGTTTATGCTTCCACCAAATATGTCGCATCATACCCAACTGCTGCAACATTACTTGTGTCCGCAGCAAAAAAAGATGGATAAACAGGCAATAAAAATATAGAGGTGCGATCGCCCGCGCCTCTATATTTTACTAAAAGTTAAAATTCCATACCAAAGTTTTGTCAAAACTTTGTCTACATTCGGAACTGTTCTACTTCAGGCGTATAGCCGATCGGCAAAATGTAATCGAGATTCTCGTGGGGACGAGCAATTATGTGATACGATAGCAACTTTCCGCCATCGACCTTTTTAACTGATTCAATTCCAGCAGCAACGGCTGCTTGCACTTCAGAGATATCTCCTCGAACTATAATTGTCCAGTAAGCACGGGTTATTTTTTCATAGCGAACTAAAGTAACTCGGGCTGCTTTCACCATTGAGTCTGCAACTTCTACGGCAGCGGGAAATCCTAAGACTTCAACCATTCCAACTGCAACACCCATTACAACATTCTCCTAAGTTTCACAAGATATCTGAGACTCATTGTATGTGAAAGTGTTGACAGAAATTGGTTCGGATGATTTTGGTCAGCTAGAAACCCGATCGCCCAAAATTAAAAAAACTCCAGAAGCTGTTGCGACATTTAAATCCCACAGCAGTCTTCGCGCCGGAAAGCCCGCCACATCAGAGTTTGAATAAAATAAACTGCAAAAATTAGCTGCGCGACAGCTTAGTTTCTCACCGCCAGCAAGTTGGCTGACAAATTTGCCTGACGATTTTTGGGACTTTCAACTTAAAAAATCCAGCCCCGCCCAGACACAAAACTTTACAAGCTGCGAAGGGGCGATCGACCGTTGTGGTTTCCCTTGCAGCGAGCAGAACGCTCGCACTCCGGTATCATTCGGATATGACTGATGACTGATGACTGATGACTATTGACTGATGACTAATGACTCAAAACTCGTCAAGCAACCACTCCGAGGCTCTTTCGCCCAAATCCAGGGGAATGCTGACAGCTTTGCCCAAGCGCGGACGATCGCGAGTAGTGACAATATATTCTCTCACCTGTTCGGTGCTGCCCCAGCCATTGAGGTAATTGGCCACCGCCTCCAAATGCTCGAAATAATCAGCCTCCGTCATCGGAAAAGACACCTGTTCCAAATATTTCCACATCACCTGCACAAAAATCTTGCCCCGCGTCCGCCGCAATCTGATATCGTAAGACTTTCCCCATTTTTGTAGGAGTAGCTGGTGTAAATCCTTGCCCGTCATGGTTGCTCCTGAGTGAATCTGTTAAACATTAAAAGACAAAGTTCAAAAAATGTAATAATACTCTAATAAAGGCTGGAAGGCGCATTCTTAAAAGGAATTTTCGCTGCCTCAAATTTGTGCGAGCAGATTAGCACCGATAGTCCGAGTTGTCTGCACGTACAAGTTGGCTCACAAACAAACGTAACTTAAAACCGTAAAGGCAGGTCATGGCTCAAACTTCTGCTGGAAATCCCGATGTTCCCGATATGGGGCGTCGCCAATTTATGAATTTGCTGACGTTCGGTACAGTCACAGGTGTGGCACTGGGCGCACTTTATCCCGTTGTCCAATATTTTGTTCCTCCGTCGAGTGGGGCTGTTGGCGGTGGCGTGACAGCTAAAGATGCCTTGGGTAACGACATCATCGTTAGCGAATATTTGACTTCGCACCCTGCGGGCGATCGCAGTTTGGCCCAAGGCCTCAAAGGCGACCCCACCTATCTCGTGGTGCAAAAAGACTTAACTCTCGCCGAATACGGCATCAACGCAGTCTGCACTCACTTAGGTTGCGTCGTGCCTTGGAATGCTAGCGAAAACAAGTTTATGTGTCCTTGTCATGGTTCTCAGTACAACAGTGAGGGCAAAGTGGTACGCGGCCCCGCACCTTTATCTCTCGCCTTGGCCCACGCCACTGTCGCAGATGACAAGGTGGCCTTTACCCCTTGGAAAGAAACAGATTTCCGCACCGGCGAAGCACCTACCTGGTCATAGTTATTAGTCATTAGTTAGCAGTTAGTAGTTAGTAGTTAGTCATTAGTCGTTAGTGGTTAGCAGTTAGTTTCAATAACCAATAACCAATAACCAATAACCAATAACCAATAACTAATAACTAATGACCAATGACCAATGACCAATGACTAATGACCAATGACTAATCACTAAATTGTCTGAACCTTTGAGATTGAATACTCTGATGCCACAAACTAACTTATCTGCGATATTTCGCCGCAGTGCCAGGACGATCGCCAAAACTGCCTTAATTGCGATCGCCGCCGCCGGATTTTTTCTCAGTAGCGACATCGCACTTCCCCAAGCAGCATTCGCTTACCCTTTCTGGGCCCAGCAAACAGCACCCGCTACTCCCCGCGAAGCAACTGGCAAAATTGTTTGCGCCAACTGTCACCTCGGTGCCAAACCGACTGAAGTAGAAGTCCCCCAATCTGTTTTACCTGACACAGTTTTTGAAGCAATTGTCAAAGTTCCCTACGATCAAAGCGTGCAGCAAGTTACCGGCGACGGTACTAAAGGCGGCTTGAACGTAGGCGCAGTTGTGATGTTACCCGAAGGTTTCAAGATTGCTCCCGCTGACAGAATTCCCGAAGAAATGAAGGAAAAAGTCGGCGATCTTTACTTCCAACCTTACAGCGAAACCCAAGAAAATATTGTGTTAGTGGGCCCGCTGCCTGGTGAACAATACAAAGAATTGGTATTCCCAGTTTTGTCGCCAAATCCCGCAACTGACAAGTCAGTTCACTACGGCAAATATCTAATTTATGTCGGTGGAAACCGCGGTCGCGGTCAGGTTTATCCTACTGGCGCCAAGAGCAACAATACTGTTTATAATGCCTCAGTAGCTGGCACTATTTCTAAAATTGCTCAACCCGAAGATGGTGGCTATGAAGTGACAATTCAACCAGCAGAAGGTGCAGCGGTTGTTGATACAATTCCCGCAGGCCCAGAACTGATTGTTACTGAAGGACAAACAGTTGCAGCCGCCGAACTTTTGACGAACAATCCTAATGTGGGTGGTTTCGGTCAAAAAGATGTAGAAATTGTGCTACAAAGTGCCAATCGAGTTACAGGATTGATGGCTTTCGTAGCTTTGACTATGTTGGCTCAAATTATGCTGGTTCTCAAGAAGAAACAGGTGGAAAAAGTTCAAGCTGCTGAAATGAATTTCTAAGCTGGACTTTCATGAGTTGGGTAAGGCGCTCAGTTATCATTGTCAACAAATACGTCTTGTGTAGTGCCAGACTGCTGCCTTACTATTAAGCCTAGATCCCCCCTAACCCCCCTTAAGAAGGGGGGAACAAGAGTATTCTTAAAGTCCCCCTTTTTAAGGGGGATTTAGGGGGATCGAGACTTAGATAGAAACCTGAGATACAAAAGGTTTTAGGCAATTGTTGAGACTAATGGTGCTTTGTGCGTACCCAACTATTAAGTAAGTAAGGCGGGGAATACCCGCCTTATTCTTTGATAAATAACAAGTAAAATAATGCCAATTGATGAGAAAACAATTCAAGTAGGGTCACTGGAATGGTTTTATCGGGAAGCAAATCCGGTAAACGAAAGTGATAAATCACCAGTGTTGCTGCTGCACGGTATACCGTCCCAAAGCTTTACCTGGACTGCGATTATGCCAGATTTGGCGACGAGTGGATTTCGATCGATCGCGCCGGATTGGGTGGGCTACGGGCGATCGACAAAACCAGACAAACGCGACTTTGCTTATACTCCCGATGCCTTTGTAGACGCCCTCACAGGCTTTATTCAAACCCTAGAAGTAGACCGAGTTTCCCTAGTCGTCCAAGGATTTTTAGCATCTGCCGGCATTCAATACGCTTTACGAAACCCCGATAAGATCGATCGTTTAGTCATTATAAATACACCAATTTCAGCAGATATCAAATTGCCTTGGAAAATGCAGCAGTTGGGGCTGCCTTTTATTGGCGATATGCTGACGCAAGACCCACTTTTGGTGGACAGAACCCTCGAAGGCGGAAGTCGCATCAGGGTATTAGACAAGGATTTAGATGTTTACCGACGCCCGTTTTTGAAGAGCTCGGATGCAGGGCGATCGCTAATGAACACCATCCGCAACATTCAACTGCCAAAGTCAATGGCAGAAATTGAATCCGGCTTACAAGGATGGACAAGCCCAACCTTATTTGTGTGGGGTTTAACCGACCCTTGGCTGAGTGTTGAACCAGCTAAAAAATTAGTCAATTCCATGAAAAATGCCGAGTTAGTCACCCTAGAAGAAGTCTCCCATTATCCTCAAGAACATTGGTCAGAAAAAGTTGGCGGTGCTCTGATAACTTTTCTGCGCCAAAAGGAGGTAAAATAATATTTTGTACCTAACTCTCGGTGCAAAGTAGGGGCGGTGTCCCGGTGCCGGCCCGCAACGAGAAATCTAAAATCTAAAGTCTAAAATCGCTATGACTCGTCCCCGTTCCTTTTTTGCCTTGATGATGGCATTTTTGATGGCATTTCTGGTTAGTTGCAGCAGTGTCGAAGCAAAAGTTCCCACGACTTACACAGCAGCCCAGATCCAACAGATTCAGCGCTATGTTCCTACTCTGACAGAGTTCCGATCGCGCATGAACAACCTAGGAACCCTAATTCAGAAAAAAAATTGGATTGATGCCAAAACTTACATTCACGGGCCTCTCGGCGAATTGCGCGGCACCATGAAAACCGTGTCGGGCAGTTTGTTGCCGAAATCTCAACAGCAAGCTATGGATTTGACCAAGAGTTTGTTTGCTGATTTGGTAGAGATTGATAACGCTGCTAAAATGGCTGACAATGCCAAAATCACCGCTAGTTATAGCAAAGCTGTGAAGGATTTCGATACTTTCTTGCAGCTACTTCCTAAAGCCTAATCGCTTTAGTTTGTCGCGCAGATCGGACGTAGGGTTGAAACCTGGTTTACACACAAAAACACGGCGGTTGAAACCGCGTCTACACAGACGAACACGGCGGTTGAAACCGCGTCTACACACACGAAGTCCGCCTCCGCGGACTGAAGAAAATAACGTAAAACGTAATTTTTACTGCCACGGCGGTTGAAACCGCGTCTACACACACGAAGTCCACCTCCGTGGACTGAAGAAAATAACGTAAAACGTAATTTTTACTGCCCGTTCTTCAACCCGCGGAGGCGGGTTTCGTTTATGTAGCCGCGGTTTCTAACCGCCCGGTATTCTTCTGTACAATCTAAAATCTAAAATCTAAAATCTAAAATTGAATGGTTCGCATTGCAATTATTGGTTGCGGTATTGTCGGGGCTTCGATCGCCTTTGAACTAAGTAAATTTCCCGAATTAAAAGTCACTGTATTCGACAAACAGCCCCCAGTACAAGGTTCTACAGGTGCAGCCCTCGGCGTTTTGATGGGAGTTATCAGCCACAAAACTAAGGGCAGAAATTGGCATTTAAGGGAAACCAGCCTTCAGCGCTACGAAACTTTGATTCCTGAATTGGAAGCAGCTACGGGGCGGAAAATTCCATTTAACAAACAGGGAATTTTGCTGCTGTGTTCGGAAGGAGAAGATTTAAGTAAGTGGGAAAAGCTAGCAGCAACTCGCAAGTCTCAAGGTTGGAAATTAGAACTTTGGGAGGTGGAACAAGTGCGCGAGTTTTGCCCTCATCTTGATTTAAATCATAACATAATTGCTGGGATTTATTCGCCTCAAGACCGGCAAGTCGATCCAACTACTTTAACTTTAGCTTTGGTTGATGCTGCTAAGCTCAATGGAGTTAATTTTCAGTTTGGGGTAGAAGTTCAAGGCATCAAGAGCGGGCAAGATGCCCACCCCACAACAAACTCCCTATCTTGTGGAACAGGCATCTTGCCTGTTACTGAAAATAGTACCAACCCCACAATAAACTTAATATCTTGTGGAACAGGCATCTTGCCTGTTACTGAAAAATTCGATCGACTAATTGTATCTGCTGGCTTAGGTACTGCTGCTGTCACTGCATCCTTAAATCAATTGGTGGACATTCGCCCGGTGTTGGGACAGGCGCTGCATTTGCGGTTGAAAAATCCCTTGGGAAACCCAGATTTTGCGCCAGTAATTACCTGCGATGACATTCACATTGTACCTTTGGCAAATCAAGAATGTTGGGTGGGGGCGACGGTAGAGTTTCCCGAAAACGGCGGGGAAGTGCAGGCGAATGCTGAGATGTTGGAGGAAGTGATGGCAAGGGCGATCGCACTTTGTCCAGCCTTAGCCGAAGCTGAAATCATCCGAAAATGGTCGGGATTGCGCCCGCGCCCCGAAGGACGCCCAGCCCCAATTATCGAAGCGCTTCCCAGTAACAGCAAGGTTTTCATCGCTAGCGGCCACTACCGCAATGGTGTTCTGCTGGCCCCTGCTACCGCGCGATCGATCCGAGAGATGATTTTGCAATAATTAACAAATGTTAATATAATCAATAAAGTGGTTGAAACCGCGTCAACACGAGACTTTACCCGAGGAGTGCGGGTTGAAGACTAGGTAATTGAAATTACGTTATCTTCTTGAGTCCGCGGAGGCGGACATTGTTTGTCTAGGCGCGGTTTCAACCGCCGTCTTATCTTACATCTAAAAATGTCCGACAAACCCTTAGGAAAGCCACGCATTTTGTGGCGAGTAATCTTGCTATCTGGAGTCAGCTTGCTGCTATATTACGGCTGGTACAAATGGATTATTCAAGAAGAATTGCGGAGTTATAACGGCAAGGGTTGGTCGGGGACACTTTGCTTATTGCCCTTTGTTTTAGGAGTAGCCATCCCCCAAGCTTTGCGGATATTCGACCCCGACGTTCCCGGATGGTTTGGTTGGTTTTCCTTCGTAGGAATTGCTTGGATTTACATCGTGCAGTTCAAACTTTATAACACAGTTAACGAATTGTACCGCCAAGAAGGAATTAAAGAACCGCTAACAGTTTGGTGGATGTTTGTACCAGGTTTAAATTTAATTGTTGGCTTGCGGCAAATTCATTTCTTAAGCCAGTTTTGGGCAAGAAAACAGGGCATTGAAGTCAAGGATAACTTGGCCGAAAGCCTTCCTTTTCTGTCAGCTAACGCTTGAGGTAAAACTTTTCACACCGATATCATAGGTTTGTAGTGAGGACTTCAGTCCTTTCCATTTACACCGGAATATTGATTTTCCGACTGTAGTGCGATAGACAAATTAGGTACGTAGTTGCGATGAAAGCGCTCTTTATAAGATTAGGAAAGAGCGCGCTAAAGCGCAACTACGTACCTTGGCCCAAATGCGAGCCGACCTTTCTCTATGTTTGAGTTAGTTAATTAGGACTAAAGTCCTCACTACGAACCTTTTAATCAGCAAAACCGATTCGGTAAATTAGCAAGAATAAGTTTAAGTTCCGGTTCATTAACCCGCTTAATTGCTTTCGGAATAGTTACCCACTGTCGCTTTCTACAGCTAGCTTCCGGCCATTTTTCCAGAACAGTTTGTACTTGCAGTAAAAATACTTCTACCTGACAAATATAGCCAGACTTTTGGTACTCATAAGTTCCCAGCAAATCAGGGAACACCTTACCCAACAAACCTGCTTCTTCCCAAGCTTCCTTAGCGGCGGAATCTTGAGGAGTCATATCAGGTTCAATTAACCCTTTAGGAATCACCCAACGCTTACCCGTTGAAGAAGTAATCACCATTACTTCAATTTGTCCGTTTTGAATGCGGTAGGGAATGACAGCCGATTGTTCTACCAATACAATAGTTCTTGTACTCATGATTTATGCAATCTTTAGGGTGCAAAGGCTGCTTCAACTTGATTGACAGTTGAAGATTCAAAACAAAAAAGTTGATACACCCCGATTATCTATTAGAACTTACCCACCGATACAGCAAAATCAGTTCCTTTTATGAAAAATAATTGCTGAAAGCTATTTTTTCATAAAAAAAGCCCGGTTTATTTATTGAGTGGGATTGCTTAAGTTCTATTTGCGCTCTCAGTCGAGACAATAACTAAGTCAGAAATAGAAATATGTAGGATTTTACCTGTGCTTAAAATACCAAACTTCAAGGCAATACAGCTAAAAAATAAGATTATTTTAATAACAGGGCGATCGCCAATCGCAAACTGCACCCAACACAACTAACGGCGTTTCGAGACTTTTGGCAAATTCATCCACAAAATAGATGGCTGCTGTTGAACTGGTAAAATGTCTTCCAGGATACCTAATGCTAGAATTATTGTAACTGTTAGCTGGTAGGGTGCGTCGCCCGAAACAATCCTCGATCGCAGAAAGAATTGGTTGAAAGCCCCAAGTCTTTGAGGGAGAAATTAAAATCAGACTATTCATTACTCCAATCCTCTTCCTTCTAGGTAGAGGTCGCTCTCAAACTGTCAACTGTCAAGCGGTCAACTGTCAACTGTTGAACTAATCTTTCTTCGCCTTAGCCTCCAGATTTTCCATCCGACTCTTCAAATCTTGATTGTCCTTTTTAACCTGATCTAACTCCTCGCGCAACTGCTTCACCGCCGCATCAGAACCAGCATTTTTCTGCACT
This sequence comes from Microcoleus sp. PH2017_28_MFU_U_A, assembly GCF_020738035.1. Classification (NCBI taxonomy): domain Bacteria; kingdom Bacillati; phylum Cyanobacteriota; class Cyanophyceae; order Oscillatoriales; family Microcoleaceae; genus Microcoleus; species Microcoleus sp. PH2017_28_MFU_U_A. The sequence continues at coordinate 35,337 of NZ_JAEQCX010000080.1, read as the reverse complement.
CTTTGCACAGCTTCATCAGCCATCATGCGGACGCGGCCGTCTGGAGTTTGGTCAGCTAAAGAACGTAAAATTCTGATAGCTTTGCGAGTTTCCATCTGTCCTAAACCGACAACAACAGATACTTGAGTCAAGAAAAAAGTCTCTTTAGAAAGTTCTGCCAATCGATGCAAAATCCGTTCCAAATTGAGCTTAGTTTGACCTGTCGAAATTGTCCCCAAAGAGCGAATTGCAGCCAAGCGCAAAGCTTGCGGAGTACCGACGGCTGTGTATTTCAAAATCAGGTTGAGCGCATCTTCCGAAGTTTTCATTTGCGCCAAACCGGAAATAGCACCCGATCGCACAACCTCATTCCAGCCCTCGCGCTCTTTCAAAACCAATTTTAACTCTTTGAGTACCTGTTCGTCCGTGGGTTTTTCGTCGGGATTCGCCCCTGCGATCGAACCCATAGCACTCGCTGCGGCCGCTTCTACATAATAGCTGTCATCGCCTTTTTCAACGATCGACCTCAGCGCCTTATAAGTCTCGTGAGTCTTGATTTTACCCAGCGCATTCACCACCGCACGGCGAACCCGAGCATCTTTATCCTTCAAACCAGTTACTAAACCATCAAAAGCTTGGTCGAGTTTAATATCAACCAACTGACCGGCTACTTCCGCCCGCACAGCCCAAAACGGCTCTTTTTTGAGAACTTCTGACAGCGCTTTCACAGCTTCCAAGCCTCCCTTTTTCGCCAAAGCGTGGGCGGCGTAAATCCTAGAAACCGGGTCTGGATCGAACTGTAACTGAGCTTTAAGTTCGGCAACTCCATACTCTAGAGCAACTGTTTTTAGGTATTTATTGCCGACATCAAAACTGATATATGCGGGCTTATCTTCTAGGGAGAAATAGAAACTTTGCTCGCGTTCGTGAACTCGAACCGTGAAAGTTTTTATATTAGCAGCATTTCGCTCATCTGCATCTTTTTCTGGTTTGTAACCGAAGCCGAGCGGAATTTTTAGGTCAAAGACATCTTTACTATTACCGTTACCATTTTTGTTGTCTTTTACCTGAGTTTGGGTAATAGTAACCTTGGCTAATTTGCTGTCGCCGTCCCAGGAATAAGCAACTTTGTAATCTGGATGACCGCCACGATAAACGTACTGGTCAAACAAAAATGTCAGATTGCGACCGGTAGCTTTTTCGATCGCCCTTAGCAAATCGATCGTTTCCACAGTTTGGTGAGCGTTATCGCGCACAAAAGTGTGAATTGCTTTGTAAAATAGTTCGTCGCCCAACTCGGCGCGGATCATGTGGTAGACGCAAGCGCCTTTTTCGTACAAATGGCGATCGTACAATTCAATCGCTTCGCGGTAAACGTGAGTCACCATCGGGCGGCGGTAGCGAGAACTGTCTTCAGCTAAATAATTGCGGGCTTCACCTAACATATAATAAGCCGCATCTTCTTTGCCGTATTCTTGGTCAGTCCACAACACCTCACAATAGGAAGCCATGCCTTCTTTGATCCAAGCATGAGACCAATGTTTAATTACGACTAAATCGCCGAACCATTGGTGAGCTAATTCGTGGGCGACCAAGCTTTCTGTACCGCGATTGTCCAGGCTGGCGCGTTCATCTAACAAGCACCTATCTGTTAGCAAAGTTGTCGAAGTATTTTCCATGCCGCCGAAGATGAAATCATCGACGCAGACTTGAGCGTATTTAGGAAAAGGGTAAGGATAGCCAAATGCTTTAGAGAAAAATTCAATCATTTTCGGCGTTTTGCCCATGCTGCGCTTACCGTCAGCTTCGCGGCCTTTTTCCACGTAATAATTAACTGGTTTGCCGTTCCATTCATCTTTGATTTCAGCAAAATCTCCGACTGCTAAGGTCATTAAATATGTCGGGTGGATTTGGGTTTGCGACCAGTGATAAATCTTGTCGTCGCCATCGTTTTTTGTGCTAACTAATTCGCCGTTGGATATTGCAAAAAGTTGTCTGGGAACTTGCACGCGAATTTCGGAAGTTGCCAACTGTCCGGGATAGTCGAAACAGGGAAACCAGAAGCGAGAATCTTCGTCTTCGCCTTGAGTCCAAACTTGTGTTGGTTTGTCGGGATAGTGTTTGTCTGGCCCGACAAAATAGAGGCCGCGCTGGGGTTTTTCGACCGAGTATGCGATCGCAATTGTAATCGGTTCGTAAGCTGTTGTTGGTTCGTGCAGTTGAATTTGCAGCACTTCGCCGTCGCTGTCGAAATTCTGCTCGGTTTCCCCGACTTTGACAGATTTAATGTTCAGGTTGACAGCATCTAAGGTTAATTTGTCAATACCGCTGCGGACTGGATTTATGCGGATGCTGCAAGTGCCGCGAAAACTTTGTTTGGGAATATCGAGCACTAAATCGAGGAAAATATGCTCTACTTGTCCGGGGCGATCGGGGTTGTAGTGGGGTCTAGCACCGGGCATCTCGAAGGATTTGTGGCTGTTTTCAGAATCAAAGTAAGTGTGTGACATTGTGATGGAGGAGTTGTGAGTCGATCGGCGATCGCAGGCAGCAGCTATCGGGCGGAACTGCCAGCTTAATTACAGAGTAGCGCGTCCTAGTTGCTGTTGTCGCTAATGTTGTTAAAAATTCAGGCGATCGTTGCCAGGATGGAAAAAAAGATTTTTCAGTTACAATATCAGTAAGGCTAATGTCTGCAATCATCAGCCTGCCATTGAAATTGAGAGGGTAAATCTGCATGACAGCTACACTATCAGTTCCCAGTGCGATCGAATCTTGGCTAGGCGACGAAGCCGAAGACTTGCTCACCCATCAAGCAAAAATTTCTAAAGATTTGTTGCACCTGCCGGGCCCGGATTGGGTCGATCGCATTTTCGCTCAAACCGATCGCTCTCCTCAAGTTTTGCGATCGCTCCAGCAACTTTATTCTAGCGGACGCTTGGCAAATACCGGCTATTTATCAATCCTGCCAGTAGACCAAGGAATCGAACACTCAGCGGCCGCTTCTTTTGCACCAAATCCCATCTATTTTGACAGCGAAAACATCATCAGACTAGCAATCTCCGCAGGATGCAATGCTGTCGCGACAACTCTCGGAGTGTTAGGAAGCGTATCTCGCAAATACGCGCACAAAATCCCTTTTATTCTCAAACTCAATCACAACGAACTGCTGACTTATCCCAATCAATCCGACCAAATAATGTTTGCTTCCGTCGAACAAGCTTGGAATTTGGGAGCCGTTGCAGTCGGAGCCACAATTTATTTTGGTTCCCCGGAATCGACCAGGCAAATCCAAGAAGTGAGTCAAGCTTTTGCCCACGCTCACGAGTACGGAATGGCAACAATTCTGTGGTGCTACCTCCGCAATGATATCTTCAAACAAGACAAAGATTATCACACAGCCGCTGATTTGACCGGGCAAGCAAATCACTTGGGAGTGACAATTCAAGCTGACATTATCAAGCAAAAATTGCCGGAGTGCAACAACGGTTACGAAGCTGTTGCTAAAGCTAGCGGTCACAGTTACGGCAAAACCGACAAGCGGGTTTATACTGATTTGACGACGGATCACCCGATCGATCTAACCCGCTATCAAGTCCTCAACTGTTATGCAGGAAGGATGGGTTTAATCAACTCCGGCGGTGCTTCGGGAAAAACCGATTTTGCCGAAGCAATTCGCACGGCGGTAATCAACAAACGCGCAGGCGGCTGCGGCTTAATTTCCGGCCGCAAAACTTTTCAGCGTCCGTTTGAAGAAGGCGTAAAATTGTTTAACGCCATTCAAGACGTTTATTTGTCGCCCGAAATCACGATCGCCTAAAACTTCACAGCACACTAAAATTAGGGTGCGTGCCGCGCACCCAATGCTATAAGGTTCGTAGTGCGGACTTGAGTCAGTAGAATAAAAGCAAGGTTCGTAGTGCGGACTTTAGTCCGTCTCAATGCAAGCGAATATATCCGTAGGGGCGAAGCATGACCGCAGTCAATATGAGATGATAACTAATAACTTATATGCGGTCATGCTTCGCCCTCTTCAAAAACCAGATGCACCCAGTCCGCAGAATAAGAGCGGACTCGCATTCCGCACTACGAACCGTTTTTGTTATACTAATCTACCGGACATGATATCAGTTCTAATCTCAAGCAAAAAAGTTGAGGAAACGGTCTGATTTCCATACTGTGCAACTATCAACTGTCAACTATCAACTGTGCAACTGTCAACTGTCAACTATCAACTGTCAACTATCAACTATCAACTGTCAACTATCAACTGTCAACTGTCAACTATCAACTATCAATGAGCGGTATAACCCCCATCAATTACCAATTCAGAACCAGTAACAAACTTCGATTCATCCGATGCCAGATAAAGAATACCGTAAGCAACATCATCAGGTTCACCCACGTGTCCCACCGGATGTAAGCTATCAAGAATTTTCCGTCCTTCAGTCACATCACCTTGTTCGGCCAACAACTTCTCTACCAGCGGTGTCCAGATAAATGCCGGATGAACTGAATTAACCCGAATCTTATTTTTGGCATACAATAGCGCATCTGTTTTGCTCATCAACCGCACTGCTCCCTTTGAGGCATGATAAGGAGGCATATCCGGGCCGCCAACCAATCCGTAAACAGAAGACAAATTAATAATGCTGCCACCTCCCGTTTCTAGCATCGAAATCAAAACGTGTTTAGTACAGAGAAAAACACCATTTACATTTATTGCCATCAACGAATTCCATTCATCTTCGGCGATTTCGTGGGTGGGTTTATTGATACCAACAATCCCTGCATTGTTCACTAAAATGTCAATTTTGCCCCACTTTTCTCGAACTTCAGACACCACCTGTTTAACGCTCGCTTCTTGTGTAACATTTAGATGCCAGTATTCTGCTTTTCCGCCTTTTTCGGTAATCTCTTCTACCAAACCTCTGCCTTCCTTCTCAGCTATATCCGTTACCGCTACACAGGCTCCTTCTTTCGCCAGCAACAGACAAGTCGCCCGACCAATTCCCGAAGCGCCACCTGTGACAACCGCAACTTTCCCTTCTACTCTATTCATAAAAACCTCTTCAAGAAATGAGTTAAAACTGTGACATCGGATACACCAACTTGGCTACAAGTATGATGTAGCGAAACTAACCAATTTGCCGATCCATCCCGACACCAACCAGGCTACAGGTATAATGTGGGGATTCTGGCGAATATGCTACGCAAATAGTATAGTGTATCAGGAACCTGCTTGTACGATGTGTGGGTTGAACCAAGCCACAATTACTTGTTGTAACTCAATCAATTTTTGTCGAAGTATGGCATTCGCGCGATCGTCCACGATCGGAAGCGAGAACCAGCGAAACAGCAGAAAACAGTGATTTAACTTTCAGATTTTTATTTTAATTAAGGCTCGCGAATTAAATAACTTACAATTTTAATTGTGATGTGGGATGGGCCAGAAGAACCCGTCCAAAAAGGGCGGACTCGACATCCTACAAAATTGTGAAAGTTATTTAATTATCATTCCTAAGAGGCTGATGGACGCATTTTTGAAGGCTGGTAAACCGCAGATGTCCGGCAGGGCGGCGTAGATATTTTTTGGTGAATCTGGGTTTTGAAGAGGGCGAAGCATGACCGCATATAAATTATTAGTTATAATCTCATATTTACTGCGGTCATGCTTCGCCCCTACACATATATTTGCCTGTCTAAAAAATACACCCATAACGTTAAAAATTGTCCGGAAATTAATGTAAGTAAATTGTCAGACAAATAACTTTTAAAAGCTTTGGTTGGAATCAAAATTTCCCAATTAATGAGAATTCAATCGACCCGCAATACACAGCCTAGAAACTACCGGAGCATGACTCCACAAGTGATAACTGCGGTTGCGAGCATCAATCCACCAGCTAGACCATAAGTTGTACCTAAACCCGCCCATTGACTCAAAGGTTGACTGACAAATGGTGAAATAAATTGACCTAGGAAAAAGCTGGTGGTAAGTCCGCCCAAAATTAGCCCTCGCAGAGATGCGGGAGTTGATGAGGTCAAACATACGTTCATACATTAACTGCTGGAGATAAAACGGAATTTGCACCGGAATCATGTAAAACACGATTTGAGTAAGCAGTGCAATACCGTAGGTTGTCAGTAGCAGCGTCCGCGGGACTGGCTCAGAGGCGATCGCACCCGTTTGTTGAACAGCATCTTGATGGCGATCGGGTTCGGGAAGTACCAGCAAAATTAATGGCAGAATCAACCACGCCATCAGGTAAATTAGAAACGGTTGCCGCCAATTGCGATCGGCCAAATAGCCGCCGAGGGTGAGAAAAATCATGCCGCCGAACCCCATGAAAGCTGCTTGCAATCCCAGGAATTGCGATCGAGCCGCACCGATGTAATAATCAGCAATCAGCGTGGTTGCAGTCGTCATAATACCTGCCACGCTGAAGCCCAGGAGCATCCGTCCCAGCAAAATTAGTCCAATTTGATCCAACAGGAAGCCAGAGCTGCCTGCGAAGCCATAGAGAAACACAGATAAACCCAGCAAGCCTTTGCGCCCAAAGCGATCGATCGCAATTCCGGCAATGGGCGCACCGATCGCGATAAACAAAGCTGGGGCTGTCAACACCAATCTCACCCAATAATCGGCATTAGGAACAGCCGAAAAGTGCTGCCGCATTGCTGGGAGGGAAGGGGCGATCGTGGCTCCTGCCATCACGGTTAGGGTGCTGACTAGCAGCAGGGTTGCTTTAACGAGAAAAGTGTCAGAGCTGCGTGGTTTCATAGATTATGAGAGGAAATTATCTGCCTTTATCTGTGTGGATCTGCTTGTCATTTGCGATCGACCTATCAAATTGTTACATACCAAGATTTTTTTTCACCCATCTGCTTAGATCGACCCCAAATATCAGGCAGGTAAACACAGATGAGCGCAGATAATTTCAGGGTATTTTGGAGATAATGCAATTTCTGTCTATTCAAAATGGTTGACTAGGGTTTGAAGTCGATTATAATCTCACATCTTGTACCATTCTGAATAACAGACAAGATGCCTGTTCCACAAAGAATGGATTTCTTGTGGAATGGGCTTCTAGCCCGTTCCTAAAAAGCTAATTGGGAATGGTGCAAGACCTCAGTTATAATCCTACTTGACCAATGTATTCTGCTACAGAAGTTACTGCGAGCGGCGGATATTGAATCTTCGCAATATTTTCTAGCTTGCCCTTACCATAAACCATCGTGAATAGATACAAATCTTAAATTTAAAATCTAAAATCATAACTTATTTTTTTGAAAAAAGCTATATAATTAAAAGATGCCTCACAGCCTGATTTTAAACCTACTGCCAGTTGCACCAATCCCATCCCAATTTTTAACGGGACGGCATCTCCACGCCTTATTTCTCAACCTTGTGAGTGCTGTAGACAGCGATTTGAGCGCGTACCTGCACGACCAATCAAACGAAAAAGCTTTCACATTAAGCCCTTTCCAAGTAAGCAGAAAAGAAACTTACAAAACTAGCAACCCACAGCCACAAAAGAGAGTTTTGCCTCCGGCTGCGCGCACTATTTTGCAGGCCCTACAGTGGGAACACAAGCAAGCAATTGGGGAAAATACAGCGATTTGGTGGCGCATTTCTCTGCTGGATGACGGTTTGTTCGATCGCCTAACTCAACTGTGGCAGCAACTCAACTTCGAGCGCCCGTGGCATCTGGGCCCGACAGATTTGTACGTGACTAACATTGTCAGCCAACCCACTGCAAACCAGCCGTGGGTAAACTTTTCCAGTTACGCCGAATTGTTTGACAAAGCTTCGGAAACTGAGCGCCAAATTGCGTTTACCTTCTGCACTCCTACTAATTTTCGGCAAGGCGTGTACGATAGTGCGATGCCAAGTAGAGAAAGTGTGTTTGGCAGTTTGGCAAATCGTTGGAACAAGTATAGCGAAATTGCGATCGAATCTACTTTCACAGAAGCTATTTTTCCCAGTTTCTTCGATATCCGCACCGAAGTTTGTACGGATTCTCGCAGTAAATTTATTGGTTGCGTCGGGGAAGTTAGTTACCGAATTATGGGAGATGTCAATCCGCTTGCTGTCAAGCAAATTAATGCTTTAGCAGATTTTGCACTTTACAGCGGAGTCGGGCGCAAGACGCCGATGGGAATGGGAATGACGCGCCGATTGCCAAATTTTTAATTATTCACTTTTCTGCTTAATTTCACTGACAATTTCATAAACATCAGTGTCGGGAATTTTTGCAAACAAAGGCGTCATCTGCTTCAATATTTGCTGATAAGATTCGCTTTGATTGGCAGCCATCTCTTCTACGCTTTCCCAAAAAATGATGGCAATACCTTTGTCTGTATTGGGCAATTGCAGTAGGTATGCTCCCTTAAATCCTGTGGCATAAGTCGCAACCGCTTTGCCAAAAAGTTCTTCGGCTTCTTTGAATTTTCCTGGTTTAAATTCGCCAATGGCAACGTAGGCAAACTGATGTCTGAGAAAGTCTAAAAATTCTGACATATCCTTATTCCTCAAAAAATCGTGATATACCAAGTTATATTTTAGGCGATCGCCAGAAAATTGTAAAATTCGCCCCTTTAGTAGCTTCGCGCTCAGCACAGCCACGGATTTATGAGATATTGCAGCTAGCTGCGATCGCACTTTACCCGTAAAAACACGTAAAAAACGGTTTTTTGCAATAACCCTATTGAAATTTGTAGAACTTATCTGCAAAAATTCTAACAGAAAAATATCAATAAAGTAAATAATCGCTACAAAAAATGCCAAAAATATTAGTAATTGAAGACAATAACTTAATCCGAGAAACCGTTTTAGAAATTCTGAACTTGGGCGATTTTGAAGCTGTCGGCGCCGAAAACGGAAAACTTGGTGTCGAGTTAGCGATCGCCCAAATTCCCGATCTAATCTTGTCTGATGTCATGATGCCGGAATTCAACGGCTTTGAAGTTTTCGCGATTTTGCGATCGCACCCTGCCACCGCCAGCATTCCGTTTATTTTTCTGACAGCCTCCGAAATGGAAAAAGCCCTCGAACTCAAAGCAGACGGCTATCTCAAGAAACCTTGCAGCATGACAGAAATCCTCGGGGCGATCGCAACTCAACTAGAAAAACCGACTGTTACCAACCCAAAATATCAAAAAATACAAGACAATTCCGCCCGCTCAAATCTCAGCTCGCGCGCCAGGAATCAAAAATCTCGCTTTGAGATTGCATCGCTTTGCTCCCAATGACGCCCGCAGTAACATTACTGATACATAAATTCAGGGAATATCAAATTGGTTCCAGCCGGAGGTGACTTAGACTGGGTATGTTGATTTGGTAAAAAAGTCATGAAGGCACAACCCAAAGGCCGCCTAGTTTGGAATCACTCTACCCACCTTCCCGGTTTGATACCAATTTTAGAGCGCCTCACTCTCATAATGGGCATTCAAACCGTTACCCCAGGCGTCATTAACAAAGTTAAAGGACACATCCCCCACATGACATTAAGAGTGTCAGTACCCATTCGCGGGGGATTTAAAATCATTGCCAGACAAGGCAAAACCGTACAAGAAGTCTTTATATTAACCACTCTCACACAAAGGGACTTGGAAGAGACGATCGCCCAAACCCTAGCCAAATGACAATTTTTCCTTAGCAAGCAAAGCCCGGGCTCTAACTGCCAAAGTTTCATCGCTTTGGGCTATTTCCTCAAGTTTTGCCGAAACTTCCGCTAACCAATCCGGTTTAACAGTCGCAGCACCAGCCAAAGCTTGCAAACCTCCCGCCGCTGCGTAGCGAACCACCCATTCCGGATCTCGGGACGCTTGCAGCAGCGTTTTCACAGTGCGATTTTGAGCCTCTAAAACTTGTTCTGTCGGCATCAATTCCCAGCAAATCGTCCCCAAACCCCTAGCCGCCGCCCGCCGCACGCTCAAAGCAAAGTCATTCGCCGCCGCATCCAGCAAAATCTCTAAACCCCTAGGATCGCCAATTCCCGCCAAAGCCCGAACAGCCCAAGCTCTCGCTCCGTAATTGTAGCCGTCAAGCTGTTCTAGCAGCGGCAGCACCGCAGGTTCTCCGAGTTGAATTAGTCCGTCAACGGCGGCCACGGCGGCACCTGGGTTGTTGTAGCCGAGGACTGTAATTAAGGTAGGAATTGCTGCTTTTGAGTCAGCAGCCGCCAGTGCTTTGACTGCGTTTAACAAGCCTTCGGAAGAATCTGCTTGTTCGACGGCGCGAATTAGTTCTAATGCCATTTATTTATAGTATTTACCGTGACCATTGTAATTGTATGTTGGGTCGATCGCGCGATCGAACTTTTTGTTGCGTGGGTAAGGAGCGGTGATTAACTTGAAAAGCTTCCCCAGCTCGAAATAGGACAATCTTGGTTAAAGAGTCGAATTCGCCAAAAACTCGACTCCATACCTGCGCTAGGAATTCTTGCGCTGTGCATCCTCACCCTCTTGACGCTTCCTATAAGCCTTAGCCCAAGCATAGCGCTGCGGATCTTTTTTAAGCAGATATTCCACAACTTGCCGACGCTTATTCTCATCCTTAGTATTTTTGACAACCTGCTTGAGTTCGGAATCTATATCTTCTGATTCAGCACCGCGTTTAATTGCCTCCTTAAACCAACGCTCACCCTCTGAAAATTGACTCCGCTCAAAACAAATAGCTCCCATCAAAGTGTAAGGATGATGACTCTGAGGCTGATACTCAATAGCTTTGAGCGCGCACTTTTCAGCATCACCTAGTTTATGAATATCTCGGAAAGCACCGCCCCTCGTTGTTAGCAAAGCTGACTTGAGCTTATTTTCTTTGATTTGGTCGAAGTCCAGATTTTCTGTCACCTTCAATGCACTGTTTGGTTCATCTGCCTTGCGCCAATGACTGCTGGCGTTGGGCAAGTTCCATTTGTTTCCAGTGCGCTCATATTCCTGCTCATAGAAACACGCTTCAAGCCTGTGGTACGCTATAGCAATCCTTCCATGACTAGCTAAAAGTTTTTGTTGTATTAACTGAACAACTAACACAGGATCTAGACGCTCTTCTTTCTCCAATTTTACCATAATTGCGTAAAACGGATCGAAGGGGAAATCACGATCTATAATCCGATACTTGACCTTGAGAGCAGCAAATTTCTTTTCTTGTGCAAAAGTAATTATATCCTCACGTCCATTCTTTTGCAACCAATCAATATCAGCCTCACTTAACTGCTCTCCCGATTTGATCTTAGACTTGAGAATAGCCGCATATTTGTCAAGCGCAAGAGTAATTGTCTCAGTCAGTTTACGCTTTTTAAGAAAGTTAATATCCTGCTCACCTAGCTGATTGTCTAAATCAATTTTTTTAAGAACTTTATACAGATGGCTAGAGAGGGATGAATCCTCAGATTCATTAGCTTTATACTTAACTTTCAGTTCAGCAAAGTGTCGTGTCTGTTCTATCTCCAAAACAAGATTAAGCGTTTCGCTAAGTTGATGCTCTTCCAGCCAGTTAAGTTCTGACTCGCTCAACTGCTGATCTACCTCAAGATTTTTCAGGACTTGATAGAGCGGACTTGATGCAGATGTTTCTGGGTATTCACTAGCTTTGTACTTATCCTTGAGTTGGGCAAATTCAGCTTCCCATACAGCTTTTTGTTGCCCAAAAATTTCGAGAGTATCCACCAGTTTGTTATTGACAAGCCAGTTAGCCTCTACATCACTTAATATTTCTCCTGCATCCAGTTGCTTGAGGATTTGATACAAGGGGCTATCCAGTGAACAATCTGGATATTGAGTTGCTCGGTACTTAGCCTTTAGTGCAGCAAATCGCGCCATCTCTTCAACAATAGCAACTATTTCAGTAAGCCCCTGTTCTTGCAGGTATTTAACTTCTAAGTCAGTTAGCTTATTTTCTGAGTCAAGTTTCCAAAGGATAGGATACAAAGGACTGGATAGCCGTAAATCGCGATGTCTGGTTACTTTGAACTTAGACTTGAGTTGAGAAAATTTAGCATCTAGTTTTCTTGGTTCTTCAGCCTTACGTAGTGGCTCTTGCTCGATAGCTTCTATTGTTTCCAAAAGCTCATGCTCTAATAACCAATTCCACTCGAAGTCGGTAATTTCAAATTCTAAATCAGCTTTTCGCAGAATGAGATAGAGAAGACTAGAGGGAGATGAATCTTCATATTTTGTTGCTTGATACTTAGACTTCAGCACTGCAAAATGTTGCACCTGGACTTCAAAAGGATCGTTGCTCATGGTGAATCACCCGATTTATACTTCTAGCTGCTACACAACCATCTCCCAGCATTCCGCGATCGCCCGGAGTCAAAACCAAAACTTTTTTAACTGAGGACTTATGCAGATGGTAATATTATTTTAACACGAGCTATTTCACCAACTACAGCTATAAACCTCAGTATTTTTACTGAAATTTATAAAAATTCGTACCTAAAGCCTCGTTTTTAATTCCATCAAATCATCAGCCATCGGTTCACCCGAATAAAAGGGAGAAAATAGTAGTTCTCAACTGCCTGAAATACAGATAGGGGGTAGGGAAAGAGCACGGCGCTGTGTCCTGAAATCTGCTATGTCCTAAATATACGCCAGACAATTAAGAATCGCTAAAGCAATTCTATTGCAGTTATGAACGAATTTTTTTCAAAGTAAACTATCCATTAAGTTCATAACTTGGATAGCTTCATCTGACAAAGATAGTAATACTTGTTGATTGAGGTGATGCTCCAAAACTCCTTTTAGCGCAATCAATTTCATGCTATTTTCAGCTAAAGTTTCAGCAATAGCTGGCGCTGCGGGTAAATAGCCGATCGCCCCCAAGTCCATCAAAGCCGATCGCCTCAACTGCAAATTATCCCCATTCAAAGCAGTTACCAACCGCTCTCCGTAAATGCGATCGCCAGTCAACTGATACATCGCTCGCGCCGAAGCGTACTGCACCCGCTCCACAGAATGCTCTAAAAAAGGTGAAATTAGCGGTATTGCCTCTGTCGCTTCCAGCGTACCCAAAGCTTCAATTACCGAGTCGTAAGGCTGCACGAGGTGCGATTTTCCAGGCACTCGCAGGGCTACAGCTACGCCCCCATCTAAGAGTTTCATCAGCGGTGGAATGGAATCGCGATCGCCCAGCATTTCTAGAGCTTGAGCCGCCGCTTCCCGCACGTAATAATCCGCGCATTCCAAACAGCGAGTTAGCGCCGGCAAGGCTTGTTTATCGCCCAATTTTCCTAGAGCTCGTGCCGCATTTCGCAGTAGGGAATAGTCGCCGATTTTTGTCTGTTCTGATTCTTCTTGCAAGGCGGCAATCAAAGCTGCAATTGCTGCGGGTTCCTTGACTCGAAATCTGCCTACCCACCAAGCAGCATAATAGCGGAGACTGTAGTCTTGGGAGTGCAAATTTGCGATCGCCTGTTCTATTGTTAAAGACTCGCCCTCAGCTACACCCGCTGGTGGTGAGTCGGATTCATCATAATTCATAGTCATAATTCATAGTGATTAGGGAAATCGGCGATTGAAATCGCTGCTAGACAAACAAAACCCGCCTGCGCGGGTTGGGGAAACTCGGCGATTGAAATCGCGTCTAGACAAACGAAACCCGCCTGCGCGGGTTGGGGAAACTCGGCGATTAAAATCGCCCGTTCTAGCGGACTTTGCTATTAATTATGATCCGACGATGATGCAGGCAATGATTCTGCGATCGCACAGAACCGGACAATCATAAAAAATTGATTTCTGCATCTAGTCGGATTACACTAGCTATTAGACCTTAGCCAATGGCCATTAATCTCTAGTAAATTTACTAATGACTAACGACCGATGACTACTGTTCGCGAGCGGGGACAGCACTAATAACTGATGACTAACGACTAAATTGGAGTAATGCTGGCGATTTTCCCGCCCAAGCGTTGAAATTTCTGCATTTGCGAGGACAAATCCTCACCAGGTACGATAAACGCCTTGCTGCTGTGGCGCACCCTGGGATAGCCACCCGTCCGAATGCCCGACACTTCAACGCGGAAAAGCCGCCCTTCTTTACCGTAAGCTGCCGCACCACCAAAACCGCTGCTGGGAGTTACGTTTTGTGTCGAAGACCGGTATGCCCAACCTTCGTTGCCACCAGAAGGCCCAACTACAGCAGTAGCGCTGTTAGTGCCTAATTCGACAGCTAAGCGGGAGTTATTTCCTTCGAGTTGAGATGTATCGCTGTTGGCATAGCCGCGATATAGCCGGAACATCCGGGTAAAACCAACGGTTTTTTGACCTGTCTGAGTGTTAAAGCCCCGGTAGTAAGGGACGATATTATCACCGAAACTTTCTTGATACTCTACTGAATCGATGTAAGAATCAATATCAGCATCGTAGCCTTCTGTTTGGTACAAATCTAAGTGATAAATTACTTCAGATTCGTCGTAGGGAGCGCGACCGAGCAAGTGTTTGTAGTTTAGTTCGATCGTCCGAGTTTGGAAGCTGCTGTACAAAAACTTGGTTTTGTACAGTTCCGATTTTGCCACTGCCCGCACAAATTCTCGCACCGTTAAACTGCCGTCTCGCAGGAGAGATTCAGCACTTGTCAGGCGCTCGGATTTCATCAAATAGTCGTTGCCCAGCACCTGACGGTAAACTGCACGAATCACAGTTTCAATGTCGTCTTTGGTGTAGTTCGGGCGCAATTCTACCTTCGGCGCATCGCTCAATGCGGATGTTCCCAGTCTGGACGCTGCTGTGGAAATAGCCACCAGATTTTCTCCTAAATTAATAACAAAAATTTAAAGCTTGGTTGAACTTGAGATTTTTAGGACTAAGGCCAAGATGTGTCAAATTTGGGTGCACTCCCGGCGCAGCTTGTATGTACACATCAATTAATCCTAATTTGCTAAAGACGTTTCAAAAAACATCTTTACATACAAACTTTAAGCTGTGGTAATACTTACCACTTTGCCACCACGTTTGTTGATTTGCTGCAAGCGGGTCGAAAGTCGATCGTAAGACACGAGATATTCGGTAGTTCTACACCGCACTTGGGGTGAAAACTTAGCCGCCGAACCTTCGATTCAAAAAACTTTTTCCGTTGACACTCTCAGCGCTCTTCGCGACTGAGATTCTTAAGAAATTTCGTTCTTAATATCCCTATTGCTAGGGTTCCTGGGCGCAATCCTCTTACCAAAAAATGGTGGGCTGCTATCCTTGCCTTTGGGCAAGCTCCTCAAGCGTTTAAGGGGCTAAGCCCTTGGTAACGCGAGAGTCCCCGCGTACCTTTAATATATGGTAGGAATTTGCTTCTCAGGTTTGCACCTGTGTATCCATCCCAACAATAGAGTGTAACGGCAAAAGCCCTTTTTACACTGCTAAAAATGTGAAAAATCAAGAAAGATTCACGGCGGTTAAAACCGCCCGTGCCGCTTTCATGGAAGGTCTAAAGACTCGCTCGTTTTCCGCTTGCCGAACTTTTTTTATAAGTTTCGGACTCAGGAACTCCCGCACAAAATCTTTAACTGAAATCTGCCCTTCCAGCAGGAAAGATTTGGCACTGGTAACTCGTTCGCTCGACATTAAATACTCGTTACCGAAAACTTGGCTGTAAGCGACACAAATTACTGCTTTCGCATCGTCTTGCGTCCACCGAGGGCGCAGTTCTACTCGTCTCGCTTTTTCAAATGCTTTTATTCCTAACTTTTCTGCTTTTCATGCTTGAAAAACTAAAAAGTTCTGAAAAAAGTATTTGGAAGACTCCGCTAAGATCGCAGATGCCCGGAATCGTAAACAACAGTTAACACTCAAGCTAACAGCAGCTTACATTTCCGGGCATCACGCAAATCTAGCTTAGAGCGTTGACTGCGTAGTCGAGGTAGGAATTGGCTTCAGTTGCAGCATCGCCACTCAAACCGTGGTTGGCTTTGATGTACTTGAGAGCTTCAACATACCAGCTAGGAGACAATTCAAATGTCCGGTTGATTTCGTCAATACCTGCAATCAGGTACTCATCCATTGGACCTGTGCCGCCTGCAACTAAGCAGTAGGTTACCATCCGCAGGTAGTAGCCGATGTCGCGGGAGCACTTAGCTTTACCGGTTGAGGTAGAAGCGTAGTTTGGCCCTTGCATTTGTTGAGTGTACGGGAACTTGTTGTACACAGCTTGAGCTGCACCGTCGATCAAGCGCGCAGAGTTGGCGCTCAAAGACTTGGCTGCTTCCAAACCTGCTGCTGCTTGGCGGAAACGACCGAAGGCTACTTGCAATTCGGTGCTGCTCAGGAAGCGGCCTTGAGAATCGGCGGCGGTTACTGCTTCAGTCAAAGGGGTTTTCATTGTTCTGGTGTCTCCCTAATGTTTTGTTTTGTTTGTACCAAAATGATTGCTTGCAAATAATGCGATCGCTCGCTTCTTTACAGGAAGAAATGTTCGGGCTCGCTATTTTTAGCCGACTGCATTAGCTGCGCGGTCGAAGTAGCTGCCGATTTCGGACATCAGCGAGCTGCAATCACCACGGGTAATGCCGTTGGGGTCGTTAGCAAGCGCGATCGCTGCTTCTTTCATTTTTTGTACGCCGGTTGCAACGGATGCACCTGGAGTTCCCAGAGCTTGGTATGTTTCGCGCAGACCGTTCAAGCAACGATCGTCCAAAACGCTGGCGTCGCCTGCAAATGTGGCGTAGGTTACGTAGCGCAAGATGATTTCCATGTCGCGCAAGCAAGCTGCCATGCGGCGGCTGGTGTATGCGTTGCCACCGGGGGCGATCAACTGAGGCTGTTCAGCAAACAAAGAGCGAGCTGCATTAGCGACGATTGTGGATGCGTTACCGGTGATGCGGTTTACTGCGTCAATCCGCTTGTTGGCGTCAGAAACCATGCTGCTGAGAGCATCTAGTTGGCCAGCAGCCAAAAATTCGCCGCGAGCGTCTGCTTGGGAAACCACTTTTGTAAATGCGTCAAACATGAACGAACTCTCCTACTTTGAGTTAATTGAGTTTGGTTGCGGTATAAAACCGTTAAGTTAAATTTGTTCAGGCTGTTGGGCCTGCAAGGGTTGAAGGTTGACGCCAGCTACTGCGCTGGCCGGCTCGATCTCTCCCTTTCCGCTACCTTCACTATTGTGACATTGCAACGGACATTTAAGAAACCTTAGAAAATTTTACATCTTTTATGAGATGCGACAAACCTTGTCAATCAGTGTTTTTGTTAACTTTCGCCTGTCGTTTCAACCCTCTGATAACCTTTATACAATGCTGGTTCCTCTTTGTTTATTACAAATTATTACGAAAACTTATTTCTGTGAGAAGGTAAATCGATGTGGGGCAAGTGGTGGCAAATCTAATCCCTGGGATAGATGCCAGATTGCAGCGGTAAACTGCCGATCGAGAGATTGTCTGTGATATTCGAGGGTTCGATGGGGAGAAAATCCGATGGGATTCGGGGATTAGGGCAGACAGGGAAAGGATTTGACGAGTTTCGATCCCTTGAAATATAGAATTCAAATGCAGCACAACATAAGTCTAGAGTTGGCTTCGATCGCCCTTTTTGTCACTCTGCCATCGCCCTGAATTGTCCCGTGGGCCGATCGCCTCTGTTGGCTTTCCCAGGGCAAAGCCGAATAGTGAAGAAAAGTTAACAAAATTTAAGTTTTGCTAAAACAAGCCCGGGGGAATAGGGAAAAAAGCAAAAATTATGTCCGATGCAGGATGTCGGCAGAATGTGGTGTTGGTAAAATCCAACAGATTGGCAGGGCGATCGGCACAACCTCAGCTTTTGAACGAAATATCACCATTTAAAGACAAAACTCAGCCGCTGGGTCTTGGGTAAAAGCCGGAGAAATTGCTAATTTTTAGTTGTAAGGTGGATAAGTGCTATCAGCGGTAGGTCTACAAACGGTGCGAGAGAGCCGCCAGACGCAGTGAAGTTGACAGCTTCCTGCTCTCTCGGCATCGAACCGGGGCCCAATACGAGTCTCAAGTTCAGCAGTTTTTGATTCAGAACTCAAAACTAAAAACTCTTTTACTGCCATCAGCCACATTCATCGGCTGTAACTTGTTCGGCCGCAGTCCCCTAATTGCCCCATGCTCGATCGTAATTTATGTCTTCAAATTCTCCATCTTCTTGGCACACCGTACCAATTGATAAAACCCTCCAGCAGCTAAGCAGTAACAAAGACGGGGGCTTGAGCAGCCAACAGGTGTCCGAACGCTTGCAGCAATACGGCCCCAATGAACTCGAAGAAACAGGAGGCCGCAGTGCTTGGTCGATTTTTGTCGATCAGTTCACCAACATCATGTTGTTGATGCTGATAGGTGTGGCGGTGGTTTCTGCATTCTTAGATATCAGGTCAAATACTTTTCCGAAAGATGCGATCGCCATTTTTGCGATCGTCATACTCAACGGCATTCTCGGCTATTTCCAAGAGCAAAGTGCCGAAAAAGCCCTCGCAGCCCTCAAAAACCTCTCTTCCCCCCTAGTCCGAGTCCTGCGGGACGGCAAAACTTCGGAAATCGCAGCCAAGGAACTCGTACCCGGAGACGTGATGCTGTTGGAGGCTGGGGTAAAAATAGCAGCAGACGGGCGCTTGATCGAAGCTTCCAACCTGCAAGTCAGAGAATCTGCTTTGACGGGAGAAGCGATCGCAGCTACCAAACAAGCCGATCTCGAACTTCCCGAAGATGCTTCGTTGGGCGATCGACTCAACCTGATTTTTCAGGGGACAGAAGTTGTTCAGGGACGGGCCAAGGCGATCGTCACCAACACCGGAATGCAAACGGAATTGGGCAAAATTGCCGCCATGCTTCAGTCAGTAGAAACCGAACCAACTCCCCTACAACAGCGGATGGGACAGTTGGGAAATGTTCTAGTCTCCGGCGCCCTAGGCTTAGTGGCAATTGTCGTCATCGGTGGGATGATTACCTTCAACAACGGCAGCATTGGGTTCGATACCAGCAGATTTGAAGAATTGTTAGAAGTTTCTCTCAGCATGGCTGTGGCTGTCGTTCCCGAAGGACTTGCGGCCGTCGTCACAGTTACTTTGGCGCTGGGAACTAGGCGGATGGTGAAGCGAAACGCTCTAATTCGCAAACTGCCGGCTGTAGAAACTTTGGGTTCGGTAACAACCATTTGTTCCGACAAAACAGGTACTCTGACTCAAAATAAAATGGTAGTGCAGCTACTATCTACAGGCGACTGCACTATCAGTGTTGCAGGCGACGGCTATGCCCCGATCGGAGATTTTACCGATCGGCATACCTCGACCCAAATTAATAATTTAGAAGAATATCCAGAACTCGAATCTTTATTAATTGCTTGTGCAGTTTGCAACGACGCAGTATTGCAGCACGAACAGCAAGAATGGAAGATTTTGGGCGATCCTACGGAAGGAGCTCTGCTATCTTTAGCGGGAAAAGCAGGCATTTATAGGGAAAAACAGTCTCAATTGCTGCCGCGCACGGCGGAGTTTCCTTTTTCTTCCGAACGCAAGCGGATGAGCGTAATTTGCGAAGTACCCGGACATTCGGGACATTCGGGCTTTCCCGCACCAAACGGACAGCAGCAGAATTATTTGATGCTGACGAAAGGTTCTCCCGAGTTGACTTTGGAGCGCTGTCAAGGAATTATAGTCGGCGATCGAGTACAACCTTTAAACCAGGAAATGCGCGATCGCATCCTCGCCGAAAACAATAACATGGCAAGCGGGGGTTTGCGAGTCCTCGGGTTTGCATACAAAATCTGGGAAAACGTGCCGCCCGAAGGTTCCGAGGAAATCAGCGAACAAGAGATGATTTGGCTGGGACTCGTCAGTATGCTTGACGCGCCGCGCCCGGAAGTACGGGAAGCCGTGGTGAAGTGCCGCGATGCAGGGATTCGGGTGGTGATGATTACAGGAGATCACCAGTTGACGGCACAGGCGATCGCCTACGATTTAGGTATTGCGACAGAGGGCGATCGAGTTCTCACCGGTCAAGAATTAGAAAAGCTCAGTCAAGAACAACTAAAACAACAAGTCGAACACGTCAGCGTTTACGCCCGCGTCTCCCCCGAACACAAATTGCGGATTGTCCAAGCTTTGCAAAGTTTAGGCAAATTTGTCGCCATGACAGGCGACGGAGTTAACGACGCGCCCGCCTTGAAACAAGCCGATATCGGCATTGCAATGGGGATTACCGGCACCGATGTCAGTAAAGAAGCTAGCGATATGGTACTCCTCGACGACAACTTCGCAACTATTGTCGCCGCCGCCGAAGAAGGGCGAGTCGTTTATACCAACATTCGCCGCTTTATTAAGTACATTTTGGGCAGCAACATCGGCGAAGTTTTGACAATTGCCGCTGCACCTTTATTGGGTTTGGGAGGAGTACCGCTGACGCCCCTCCAAATTTTGTGGATGAACTTAGTAACAGATGGCGTTCCGGCTTTGGCCTTAGCCGTGGAACCAGCCGAACCAAACGTGATGAGAAAACCTCCTTTCAGTCCGCGCGAAAGTATTTTTGCCCGGGGTTTGGGTTCTTACATGATTCGGATCGGGATTATCTTTGCAATTTTGACGATCGCGATGATGTCCTGGGCTTACGGATATACTCACACTCCCGGACACGGCGATCCAGATGCTTGGAAAACCATGGTATTTACTACTCTGTGTTTAGCGCAAATGGGTCATGCGATCGCAATTCGATCTAACACTCAGCTAACGATCGAGTTAAATCCCTTCACTAATGTTTTTGTGTGGGGAGCTGTGATTGTGACTACTGCTTTGCAATTAATGTTGATTTACGTTCCACCGCTGAGAGCATTTTTCGGAACTCACTATTTAACGCCTTTTGAATTGATGATTTGCTTCGGATTCAGCGCCCTAATGTTTGTCTGGATTGAAATGGAAAAACTGTTCGTGCGCTTATACAAAGCTCGCAAATAGTGTTAACGGCTGACGGATAATGAGCGCTGTTTCATTATTCGTTAGGTCGCTGACACTTGGCAAGATTTTCAACACCATCAAGTCATAGCAAGCACAACGATCCGCAAAAAATGGAATTCCACCGATTTGCCCTTGAATTAGGTAAGGTGCCCAATGCACACCCTACGATGACTGTATTACCAATAACTAATAACGAATAACAACTAACCAATAACAATATTATGTATTTGAAAACACTGCACCTACGGCAGTTTCGCAACTACTTCGATCAAAAGGTAGCCTTTGACGCTCCCAAAACCATATTAGTAGGAAATAACGCCCAAGGAAAATCTAACCTGTTAGAAGCGGTAGAGTTGCTTTCGACATTAAAAAGCCACAGAGTATCGCGCGATCGCGACTTAATCCTCGACTCAAAGCCGATCGCCCAAATAGATGCTACACTCGAACGTCAAACCGGAGCGATCGACTTATCTTTAACACTGCGCTCCGGGGCGCGCCGCAGCCTGAAGCTCAACGGCGAACCGCTGCGCCGCCATTTAGACTTCTTGAGCGTCATCAATGTAGTACAATTTTCCTGTTTGGATTTAGACTTAGTGCGCGGCGGGCCCGAAGGAAGGCGCAACTGGATCGATCGGCTAGTCATCCAACTAGAGCCGATTTACGCTCACATTTTGCACCAGTACAACCAAATTTTGCGCCAGCGAAACGCTCTGTTAAAACGTTCTAGAGAAACCAGAAAAACAGAATTTTCCCAAAGTTTGGACAAAATGCGATTTATCGGATCTGAAACTCCCGAAGACCAAAATATCGCAGAATCCCCAATGCCCAATGCCCCATTCCCAATGCCCAATGCCCAATCCCCCATTCCCAGTTCAGAATTAGCCTTGTGGGACGCACAGTTGGCGACAGCCGGGGCTCGGGTAATCCGCAGGCGCGATCGTATTTTGGAACGTTTGATGCCTTTAGCGCGCAATTGGCACGGTTCAATTAGCGGTTCCACAGAAGTTTTAGATGTCAAATACGATGCTAATATTGAAGTCAGCTCGGAATTAATCGGTAAAGACAATCTCGAAGGAGTGCGGCAAGCATTTTTAGAGAAAATTCAAAAAAGGGCGATCGCAGAACAATTTCAAGGAACCACCTTAGTCGGCCCGCACCGCGACGACATTACATTTACAATTAACAACACCCCAGCGCGTCAGTACGCCTCCCAAGGCCAGCAGCGAACTCTCGTACTAGCATTAAAATTAGCCGAATTGCAGCTTATTGAAGAAGTCGTGGGAGAAGCACCTTTACTATTGCTCGACGACGTACTTGCAGAACTCGATCTGAGCCGCCAAAATCAACTTTTAGAAACAATTCAAGAACGATTTCAAACTCTGATTACTACCACTCACCTAGGCGCTTTTGACAGTCAGTGGCTGCGCCAGACTCAAATTCTATCCGTCGTTTCCGGACAAATCAATCAATTTTAGATTTGAGAGTTGAGATTGATAAATCATATTATGTCTGCTCACTTATCCCTAATAAAAATAGTTTGTAGTGAGGACTTTAGTCCTAGTAGTGGATGCGGACTAAAGCCCGAACGATCAAACCAATTTGATTGTGGTCGTTCGAGCGGATATGATATCAATCTATGTGAGATTGACAAATTTTACTTTTCATGGTATCCATGCAAAAATCTTGAAAAGTTGACATAATTAGGTCAATTCGAGATAGGATAAAGGTTAATTTTGATTGCCGCTTTCGCCTCCATTTTTCTAAGCCTTATGAAGCATTACATTTCCCGTCTGTTAGCTCTGGTATTAGTTGTTGTCATCGGCGTAGCAGGCTGTACCAATGTTCCTGCCACTCTGAGCGGAGACTACAGCAAAGATACATTAGCATTAGTCACCAGCTTGAGAACAGCGCTTACTTTGCCAGAAGGCACGCCGGAAAAAGCAGCCGCTCAAGCCACTGCTCGCACAAGTATCAATGATTTTTTCGCAGCATACCGCCGCGATCCCGCTCTTACAAAGCTGGCATCTTTCACCACAATGCGGACGGCATTAAACTCTTTGGCTGGACATTACAGTTCCTATCCAAACCGTCCCGTTCCTGAAAAGTTGAAAAAACGTCTTGAGTCGGAATTTCAGCAAGTAGAATCTGCTCTCAATAGAGGAGCTTAATCTCAAACATTAGGGATAAAAGATAATTTGAATAATTCATCTTTTATCCTTAATATTTGATAATCAACAATTTTTAGTAGAAATATCAACTGCTTTTAGCGCCGGCTGTACCCAGGCGCTTTTTTTGCAGGATTTTGCTGTAGGGTTAGCCGCCATTGACATTTGCATTGTGCGATCGACTTGTGCCATAACTAGGTCAGTCCATTTTAGATTTGAGATTGACTGACTCCACAGATTAGTCTGGGAAATTTAACTTTGATCTAAGATTAGGGTTCTCCACAACTCGATTGGGGGGCTTGCACCTGTTGTTGGACGGGGTAAACCTAAAAAAAAGTAGAAAATTTGTAGCTGTGCGTCTGCGCGATCGCCAAAAATGCGATCGCCACCCAATTTCAACTAAAAAACCAGATTCAATTATCCCATGAAAATTGCACCAACTCGCATCGCCAACTTTCAATCCCAGCGACGCTGTTTAAGTGCGGTAACTGCTGTTTTAACCAGTAGCTTCATCAGCCAGCTTGTTTTGCCATTTATCGAAAATCAACCAGCTTTTGCCGAAACATCAGCCTATTGTCAATTATCCAAAGAGCAAGTCAATCAAAAAGAAGACTTGCGCCGCGCCGCCCTGTCAGGAAAACCGGAATCCCAGCAAGCATATTTTGCCGTCTTGAGCAAACACGCACGGGAAATCGCAGAATGCCGCCAAAAAACTTGGCCCGAAACCCAAGCAGTTTGGTTGCGTTTATATCCCTGCGATGTCAGGCCCGGAGAGATCGATCGCGTATTAGACAAAGTTGTCAACAAAGGCTACAATCAAGTCTACGTCGAAGTGTTTTACGACGGTCAAGTGCTCCTCCCAGCCGCAGATAATCCAACTGCTTGGCCTTCGGTTTTGCGAAATCGCGGCTACGAAAAGTATGATTTGTTGGAAAAGGCGATCGCCAAAGGCAAACAGCGAGGATTAAAAGTATACGCCTGGTTATTTACCATGAACTTTGGCTATACCTATGCTCAGCGTTCCGACAGACAGCAAACCCTCGCCCTCAACGGCAAAAATCAGACAAGTTTAACAGTAATTCAAGACGCAGGTTTAGACGACCAAACCGGAGAAAGTCACGCCACCCACGCCTTTGTCGATCCCTACAATCCGCAAGCAAAGCAAGACTATAGTTTGTTAGTAAATCAAATAGTCAAGCGCAGGCCGCAAGGAATGTTATTCGACTACATTCGTTATGTGCGGGGCGTCGGGCCTGCCTCAGTTGCTACCAAAGTTCAAGACTTGTGGATTTACGGTTCAGCATCACAGCAAATGCTTTTACAGCGGGCTAACAATCAGCAAGGACGAGATTTAATTCAGCGATATTTGACTAAAGGATTTATCAATACTAATGACGTTCAAGCAGTAGTCAAACAGTATCCAACCGAGCAAGAACCTCTTTGGCAGGGGCGAATTCCGCGAGCGATACCAGTAGCAACTCCAGCTTCTAGAAGAGGGAATAGCACATCAAAAGCAGCTTCAATAACTCCCGCTACCAAATCGCAAAACCCTGCAACTCCCACACCAAAACCGACACCAACACGGCCGCTTCCCGATACCGGCATTCTGCAAAAAGACCTCTGGCAACTGAGCGTTGCTCACGCAGTCCAAGGAATTTTAGATTTTTTTGGGATGGCGACTCAACCAGCTCAAAGAATGGGGATTCCTGTAGGAGCGGTGTTTTTTCCTAATGGAAATGAAAAGATAAATCAAGGGGGATTTGATTCGAGATTGCAGCCTTGGGACAGGTTTCCGGCTGGGGTGGAATTCCACGCGATGTCTTACGGCAATTGTGGGAATGTAAGCTGCATTGTGCCGCAGGTGCAGCGGACGTTGAGTTTAGCGCCTCCGGGAGCAAAAATCATTCCTGCTATTGCCGGAGATTGGGGAAAATCTCTGAAAAATCGTCCGTCTTTGGAGATTCAAATGCGGGCAATTCGTGCTGCAACGCCGCAAATTAATGCGGTGAGCCATTTTTCTTTTGGGTGGCAAGAACCGGAGGATGAAAGGGCGCGGCAAACTTGCCGGTTGTAGTCTAATTATTTGTAGAGACGCAATTCGTAGCGTCTCTATAAGCGGCAATTTGTGCGATAATTTTTGGAAATGTTCCTTCCTGTTAGGAGCGCAGCGTCATCCAAGTTTTATTAGGACAATACGGAATTATAATAAAAGTTAACACAAAGGAGTATTTCCTATGGTAGGTCAGCCAGAACTAGAACAGCAAGTATCCAACCAAGATTCAATGATTAATGACTTAAATTTGAGTCAAGAAGAAGATAACGGTGATGAACTTTATGAAACCGACAAATTGATATACGATCCTGATGAAATTAATATTTTCACCAGAGAACCAACCATCGAGCAACTCCTAAGAAGAATCAATGAGGAAGCTCTTGACTTAGCACCCGACTTTCAGCGTCATGCAAACATCTGGAAAGATGACGCAAAAAGCAGACTGATTGAATCTATCCTGATTCGGATTCCATTACCAGCTTTTTATATAGATGCAACTGATGAAGATAAATGGTTAGTTGTGGATGGATTGCAGCGGCTATCTGCTCTGAAGCAATTTATGAGCGATAAAACACTCAAGTTATGCGGACTAGAATACCTGCTCAATTTAGAGGACAAAACTTACGATGAAATAGAACGCAGATACCAGCGAAGAATTGAAGAGACTCAGGTGACAGTTTATTTGATTGAAAAAGGTACTCCTCCTGAAGTTAAATATAATATTTTCAAACGAATTAATACAGGTGGATTGCCCATGTCTCCTCAAGAACTGCGCCATGCTCTCAACCCCGGTAAGGCAACAAAATTCTTAGCTAAACTTGCTATATCTACTGAATTCCAGCAAGTTACTAAGCTGAGTAAGTTGCGTAAAATGCGAATGGACGATCGCGAATTCATACTAGGTTTTTTAGCGTTTACGCTTACATCTTATAAAGATTATCAATCTGAAAAGAGAAATTTGTTTTTAAGTAAAGCATTATCTAAAATTAACAATATGTCGGAACCCGAATTAAAAGTAATTGAAAATAATTTCATAAAAGCTATGGTAGCAGCCTGGAAAATCTTTGGGAAAAATGCGTTTCGTAAAATCTCCCAACACCAAACAAAAATGTTTCCGATTAATAAAGCATTGTTTGAAGTTTGGTCTGTTAATCTCAGTTTGCTTAGCGACGAACAACTTGATATATTGAAGCAGCAAAAGGAGCAGTTGATTGAAAAATTTAGAAACTATGTAGATAGCGATCGAGATTTTCTGACTTCTATTTCTCAAGCAGCGGAAAAAATCGAGTACAGATTTATGATAATTGAACAAATAATTCAGGAGGTGTTGACATGATTACTTCGCTCCACTTGCTCAACTTTAAACCTTTTGCGAATCAGTTATTGCAATTCAAAAAATTAACGTTATTTTCCGGTTTGAACAGCACGGGTAAATCTTCTGTTATGCAATCGCTCCTACTGCTAAGACAATCTTACCAACAGGGTTTACTGCCAGAAAAAGGGTTGGCACTTAATGGCTATTTTGTGAATATCGGTACTGCTAGAGACGCACTTTTTGAGGGAGCAAAAGAAGACTTCATTGGTTTTGGCATTGTTTGGGAAAATAATAACAAAGCGACATGGCGTTTCAAATATGACAGAGAAGTAGATGTGTTAAACATTGACTCGGAACCAGTTAGCTCTGAAGTCTATAAATCGAATCTTTTTGGCAATGATTTTCACTATCTTCAGGCAGAAAGGCTTGGGCCGCGCCCATTTAATGAAATGTCTGATTACCAAGTACGACAGCTCGGTCAACTGGGAATTAAAGGCGAATATGCTGCACATTTTCTTGCTATTAATGCGCGTGCGACTATCCCTAATAGTAATCTCAGCCATCCCGATGTAAAGTTGAAAAGGCAAAATTTGGCACAGAATGCGAATAAATCAATGGATTTAATCGACCAAGTTGAGGCGTGGATGGGAGAAATTAGTCCAGGGACGCGCCTTAAAATTGATGCCAAATCGGATGTCGATTTGATGAGTTTTCAATATTCCTATGGAGATAGCAATCCTTACCGTGCAACTAATGTGGGATTTGGAATTAGCTACACTTTACCGATTATTGTAGCGGCACTTGCATCAACACCGGGTACAATACTTTTAATTGAAAATCCTGAAGCACATCTTCATCCCAAAGGACAAGTTAAAATGGGTGAATTGTTAGCTTTGGCAGCTAGCGGTGGCGTTCAAGTGGTGATAGAAACTCACAGCGATCATGTTTTAAATGGGATTCGCCTAGCGGTTCACGGGGGGAAACTTGATCCGAAAGATGTTCAGTTGCATTACTTCCAGCGTCAAAATCAAGAACAACAAGCTATGACTGAAGTAATATCTCCAAAGATCGATCGCAACGGACGAATCGATCGCTGGCCCGATGGTTTTTTTGATGAGTGGGACAATAGCTTGGAGATTTTGTTGGAACCTGCGGTGCAAGGAGAGTAAGTAATGGATTTGGAGATGGTGTTTAATGAACTGTCCGCGCGAAATCTTGCTCCTGATATTTCTATAGCACGACAATGGATGTCGGAATTGATTAGTACGATGCTTGAAGCTAAACGCTGTGGGCTGAAGGCAATTCGCATTCCAGCAGATTTTCATGCTATGGTTCTCGCAGAAAACTATCCTCTTGCTAGTTGGCGTAACGATAATCAAGTTAATCGAGATGAGCGGACTTTTCTGAGAACTCTGGCAACTAAGACTCCTTTATCCGTTGATATTTCCGATCTAAAGATTAAAATAAAAGTTGAAGATCCAAATTGTGAGTTAAGTTTACAGGGTAGCCAAGCCGAAGGGTTTAAAGTTGCTCACTATCTTGAAACACTGGCAATTAGTCTGAATTCTGAATTGCTGTGGAATAGCAGTCGCATCAAGTTAGAACTAACACAAATTGATGAGAGTGGGGAGCTGATAGAAGAAATTGTAGAGGTTATTCATGCTAGTCAGAAAAACCACGTTATCGAACACGATGATTGGATTCAAAAGCGCCAGCTAACAGGAGTTATTGACGGTTTAGAGCTTTGGAACCGTCGAGCTGAGTTATTCTCCAGCCTGGAATTTTGCGATCGCCTTAGCGAACAGATACAAAGCGTTGTCGATCCAACAATGTTACGACAAATTGTCAGAAAGTTATTTGAGCTTGAGGCATTATCCAAAAATTGGACAGACGGAGCGCTGGATTTAGAGAAGCTTCCTAGCAAGGTATCTCCAGAGAGCGAGTCAAGGCTTAAGCAGTTTAGAGAGCAACTAAATATTAAATGTCTTGACGGAACAAAGCGTATGTTCAGTTTGCACGTCCGCATGACACCGGGAGCTTGGCGACTTCATTTCTGCACAGAATTAGGGCCGGGAAAGATAATCATTGGGTATATTGGCCCCAAAATACAATAATTTTAAGATTCGCCAAACTTTTAGCTGAAGGTTTTGGCGTGGCGTAAATCGCTGTTTTTAAACAAAAATTAATTTAGCCAACTCTCAAGCTGGCAAAGCTGTAAGCGATAATTAGATCGTTAACAGCAAATAGTACAGTGCATGACTCGCAAATTTACTAAAAAATCTGCAATTCAAACCTTTATACTTGTCGTAGCGCTCGCCCTAATTTTGCTATTTCCCGATCGCCTAAAAACTGCGAATTCAAATTCGTTAGCCCAAATCCCCCCTTTTGGCAATCCCCCGCCAAACCTGCTGAAACCACCCAAACCCCAAATACTTCCTTCTCCCGCCGCAACTCCGTCTCCGAAACCTGTCGTAGAACCTTTAGTATTCGCACCACCGGCGCAATTTCGCGGACAAATTGTTTACCAAGCAAGTATCAGCGACTCAAAAGTTATTGCCCTGACTTTTGATGATGGCCCAACTGCGGAAACTTTGAAAATATTAAAAATATTGCAGAAACATAATGCGGTTGCTACATTTTTCTGCTTGGGTGCAAATTTGCGAGAGTATCCCGAAATTGCCAAACAAGTAGTAAAGGCCGGAAATGCGATCGGCAATCATACTTGGCATCACTTTTATCACAATGTCACGGAAAAAATAGCATCGGATGAAATAGATAATACTGGCGTTCATATTTATCGATCGACTGGCGCGAAGAGTTTGTTGTTTCGTCCTCCCGGTGGGCGCTTAAATAACGGTTTTGCGGATTACGCCAAAAAGAAAAATTATGTGGTGGTGATGTGGTCGATCGATCCTAAGGACTTTTCGCAACCTCCGGCGGCTGCTATAGCCCGTACTGTGCTGTCTCAAGCGACATCAGGGGCGATCGTATTGTTGCATGACGGTGGTGGCGATCGCCAGCAAACAGTCGAGGCCGTATCTGCAATTATTCCCAAACTCAAACAGCAGGGATACCGTTTTGTCACCGTACCGCAATTACTGGAAATGCAAGCAGCCCAAAAACAGGAAAAGGGCGATCGCAAATCCCAATAAACACACCTTGTATCTCATCTGCGTACCCTTCGGGAAGGCTTCGCCTACATCCGCGTTAATCTGCCTTTATCTGCGGTTCAAAATCCCGATCGTGCTAAACTTATGAATAACCATAAAAACTTTTATCAATCATCATGCAAAAACTACAAGCAAGAGATATCAACCTCCGCTATTTAATCGACAACTTCGGTTTACAGCGAGTGCGGAATCAAGAGTTTTTCCGAGAATGGCAAGAAAACTTGCCCGAAGTAACAGACTCGGAGAAACAATTGCTCGATCGCGTTCAAGACATATACTTTAACTTAGTAGACACCCCGCCTGTGTTGGAGAATGCAGTCAAGCTAACAATCATCAGCCCGATTTTGTTTATTGCCGGTCTCTTTGAGTCTCCTTTTCAAGTCAAAGCCGAAAAGTCGATCGCCATTCAAGAAGAAGACGAAGGCAGAATCATCGAAGGTAGAATAGATATCTTAATTATGAAAGCAAACCTATGGGTGACAGTAATTGAATCCAAACAACTTGCTTTCTCAACAGACGAAGCACTTTCCCAACTCCTGACATATATGCTGGCAGATCCGAATCCAGAAACTCCTACTTTTGGGATGATTTCCACAGGTGCTAACTTCTCTTTTGTCAAGTTAGTCAGAGGCGAAACTTTGCAGTATGCCCGATCGCCTGAATTTGTTGTTTCCAATCCCGGCAATGAATTGTACCGCGTTTTGCAGATTTTAAAACGCCTGAGTCAATTGCCAGACTAGCGAGAAAAGCCATTTTGAGCTATCTTTCAAAGCAGACAATCATCTAATATCTCAAATTTCAAACTGGTGCGAGCATGGTAAATTACTGGATAGTCGGCGCTGTAGCAATAGCTTCTGTCTTTTGGGCAGAAATCATCCGAGACTTTTATCACGTCGCGTCTCATTATGTGCCGCCACTGCAAAAGCTGCACAATTGGCATCACCGGGTTTTTCGCCCGAATTTGACGCCCGTCAGCGAGACAATTTACAAGCAAGCGCACTGGCGTCACGATGTGCCCGAAGCTGCGGCGATGATGGTTTTGGGCTTGTTGCTGTGGGTTTTAGCTTATTTTGCGTTGCCGCAATATCACTGGGGCGCAGCAGCGGGTTGTATTTATACTTTAAGCTTTTTGTTGAGTGCGATCGCCCGCGCGATCGGAATCAAAGGCGCAGACGAGTTAACCGACATCACCCACCAACCGGGAAACTTCCAAACTATCCCCGGTAAATGGTTTGTGAATAAACCTTACCACTGGAAGCATCATTTCGACAATCAAAATGCTTACTATTGCGGTACTTTCACCTTAATAGATAAACTTATGGGTACAGCACTTTCTCTCAAAGGCAAAACTGTCGCCGTCACCGGCGCATCAGGAACATTGGGGCGTTTGCTTCTGAAACACCTGCACAAAGCTGGTGCAAAAGTTATCGCCCTCTCCTCTGGAAATGAGGAAATTACTGTGAATGTAGACGGCGAGATTTTGCCTGTAAAAACCGTAACTTGGCAGGCTGGCGAAGAGGCTGATTTAGCTAAATTGTTAGAAAAAATTGATATTCTCGTCATCAATCACGGGATTAATTTACAGAAAGAAAGAACCGGAGAGGCGATCGCAAATTCCTACGAAATTAACACTTTTTCGGCATGGCGGCTGATGGAACTGTTTTTCTTAACAGTTCGCACTAATGAAAATATAGCTTGCAAAGAAGTTTGGATCAACACTTCCGAAGCCGAAGTGATTCCCGCTGTCAGTCCCCTGTACGAACTCAGCAAGCGTGCCCTGGGAGATTTAGTCACTCTGCGACGGCTGGATGCGCCCTGTATCGTCCGCAAACTGATTTTAGGGCCGTTCAAAAGCAACTTAAACCCGATCGGCATTATGTCTCCTGACTGGGTAGCGCAGCAAATTGTCAAACAAGCTAAAGCCGATGTCCGTAACATCATCGTGACGATTAATCCTTTGACTTTGATCGTTTTCCCAGTTAAAGAATTCTTTGTTTCTTCGTATTTCCAACTCTTCAGCCGCAAGACAGTTGCAGAGATTAAAGCAGCGGCGACAGCGGAAAAATCCAATGTTGAAGCTAAGATTAATTGACAAAGCATAAACGCAGAAAACCGGGCGGTTGGAAACCGCGGCTACACAGACACTCACGCGCCTCCGCGGGTTGAAGACAGGCCGTTTAATTTACGTTATTATCTTCAGTCCGCGGAGGCGGACATCGTTTGTATAGACGCGGTTTCAACCGCCGAGTTTCAACCGCCGAGTTTCAACCGCCTACTCCGATCTAATTACTAACCTCAGCCATTTCAATCACGCGCCCATCATAATCCTTAACCAAAAAATTAAGCGGCTTTTCCCGGCGAATTTTATAACTAATCCCGCGAGTTTGTACTCTCATTAATAGCTGATCCAAACAATCGCGATCGAAACAAACATGACGTTCGCGATTTTTTTCGCCTGCGCCAGCCCCGCTAATAATGTGCAGTTGCGTATTTTTCATCAACTGATACCACAAACCCTCGGGACTCCCCATCGTTTGAGAGCTCGTTCCCCTCCCGACATTGGGCGACAAATACAGGGGGTCGATACCCGTTGTCCCCAAGGTTTGTTCGTAATTGTAGTAGTAATGCAGCGGCACTTCTGCTACAGGAAGGCTTAGCATACCTTCATAGAACTCCCTCGCCTGTGCGAGATCCGATACCATCACCGTGTGTACCTTGGGAGCACTGGTGAGAAACATCCACATCGCCCCCGCATAGGCGGCTAGCAGCATCACCATGATCCCTTGAGTGGAAAACAAGCCGTCTAGGGGTAAGTCGGGCAAAAAAGAGCTCAGGTACAAGGGCCGAAGTCCAAAAGCAATAAAACTAACTGCTAGAGTCATGAATTATAAGAAAGGGTAAACAACGAAATTTATCAAGATTGCGGTCGCGATCGCCCGCGAGACTTAAACTATTAGCTTAGGCATCTAATATAGCAAAAACTAGCGATTAGGCCCTACCCGATGAAAGTCTTTGTCTACGGCACTCTCAAACCGGGGGAGTGCAACTATCTGCGCTACTGCGAGGGAAAGGTTGTGGATGCTTTGCCCGCGATCGCCCGCGGCCAACTTTTTGCACTGCCGATCGGCTATCCTGCAATGGTGGTCGGAGAGGGCACTGTCTATGGTTTTCTGCTTTGTTTCGCAAATTCCGCTATTTTGGACGATTTAGACAGACTGGAAGACTATCATCCGCTGCGGGAATCGACGGAAAACGAATATCAGCGGCAGGAAATCGAAATTTGCGATCGACACCTCAAACCCTTAGGCACAGCTTGGACATACTGCATGGTACCCGATCGCGTTCGTACCCTAGGAGGCATCTGGCTGCCCGATGGGACGTGGGAAAATCGGTTTTTGACAAAATAAGATCGGACGGCGGTTTTCTTCAACTTCAACCCGCTTGCAGTGGGTTTTGTTTGTATCGACGCGGTTTCAACCGCCGGGTTTTCTTCAACTTCAACCCGCTTGGAATGGGTTTTGTTTGTATCGACGCGGTTTCAACCGCCCAGTTTTCCGATCGCGAATTGCGATCGAACCTGTAACCATAATCCCGAACACATCGCTCGATCGCTTCTAACGACCAGCTTGAGTGCTATGTTGAGGTAGTACAGGCTGGAAATATTTAACGATCGACAGATAATTGCGGCGCTCAGAATTGTATGTATATAGCCTTTCTCAGAAAGATGAGGTATGCCAAGATATGCTGGAACTCCTACAGTGTAAAGCTTTTCATTTCAAGACACGATCGTCCTTATCAAAACAGTATTGATTTATTGGTCAATACCAATGAGGATTACCAAGCTCGAATGCTGCGCGGGGGTTCGTGGTTTCTCAGTCCGTGGCTCTGCCGCTCTGCTTTTCGCTACTACGATGCGCCGGACATCGACTTTAACGTCCTCGGTTTTCGGGTTGTGTATATAGCTGCGTGGACTTAAATAAAAATGTACCGCTAATTCGTAGTAGGATGTTGATGTAAATCATGGCAAAGAGAGGGCGAGTTTATGAGATTGTTTGTGGGTTTGATGGATGTCTGCGAACCCATCTCTGCAATTTAGTAATTGCGAATTTAATCAAATTTGTACCGACATATATTTATAAGACAATGTTTATTCACAGATACACTAATACGCTTGATTTAAGACTATTTTGGACATAAAAAGCTGTGAAAAATAAATACTGCGACTGCTTCGTCCCTCGGACTAAAAATGTCAACTCAACTGTATCGAGCTAGAATTATTCAAACAATGCTGAAGCAGTCTCCCCATTTGCATTAGCAGTCATGACAAAAAACTTTTTTCATGGTAAATTTAGGACTTAGGAATAGACCAAAGAAACCGCGTTTTTTCCTTAATATGCAGGTTAAAAGGCATCTTTTCGTAAAAAACCCGGTTTGTGGTCACCCGTGCGTACAGTCATGTTAGCGAAGGGTAAATCCCAGCTCGTTCCAGGTAAACGGACTTGTTTCTGCCAATTCTCCTTGCAGTTTTGCTTCCAAGTCAAAGGGCTTCCCACAATCCCAAATTTTGATTTCTAGGCGTTCTGGAAATACTGTTATTTCCAACTCGATTGGAGTTGCTAATGGCAGGTCTTTATGAGCATGGCGAACAGCATTTGTAAATCCTTCGATTGTTGCAAGTTTCCATTGGTGAAAAACTGCTTCTGGAATCTGTAGATGCTCTAATTGATCGACCCAAGATAAAACTTTAGCAACCGCCTTGATATCAGAATTACTTGTAAGGCTGATTTTTTGAAGTGGCTGGTTTGAACTGACCTCGGATTCGGTATCTCGTTGTTTTTGAAACCATTTATTTAAAACATCGATCGGTCGCTTAACACCACTAGCTTGAGTGCTGTCTTGGGGCTGATAATGTTTCATCAGGAACAAACAGTTTCGACTGTCATAAGTACGGGTATAGCTTAGCTGATCGGCTATTTTGCCAAGGACTTTTATGCCTATCCCACCCGACGGAATGTCATCCATGTTATCTCTCATTTGGTTGCTATCCTTTGTCATTATTTAATGGGTAATTTTTTAGTTAAAAAAGGAGTGGCTTTCTTTGACTGGAGTGCGAACATCTCGATCCCTGGAAATATAGAGCCAATTTGGCATATACAGGCTTAGCTGTGGGGGACGATCGCACTCAAGCACAAAAAACGAACGGTTTTTACGAAATAGGGATGCTCCCGTTGTAGTCCTTATCATTGTCTCTTGGTTGCTCGCGTCTTGACAAACTCAGTTGGCGATCGCTAAACCGATCGAAAACTGACATTGACAAATAAATAAGTAAATTATACAGTGACGACCCTCAAAGCCTCGACGACCCTCAAAGCCTCTGAGGAGGGACGAGAAAGGATTAAGCAAGCTAGAAGTGAGAGGGGATGCACTATAGAAGAGCCCTGATGGCTGGTAGAAGCGAGTCAAGAGTTAGAGCGCGATCGCCCTTGGACAGAGGTCGGGCCCTATGCCGATGGCCTCTGGCTCCCTACTTAGGGGCGTTGGCGATCGAGTTTAATTGCGATCGATCGCCCTCCCGTTCACCTTTACACTTGAGACCCAGTAGAAATGATATAATAGCCAAAAGTTTTTATAACAGTTCGCTATCCGCTAAACACTGGACAAAGGTGGACGAGATAGCCAGTCTAAGTCTTTAACTAGGCTACGTTAGTAAGGTCACGACACCTACGAGTGCTTTCCAGCTTGTAGCTATGTCGCCGGAGATT